>DAOVUP010000026.1 GCA_030632525.1 Desulfobacteraceae bacterium
AACAGATGCAGTCAGGGAGACCAAGGAAGTTCCGTTGGGGTCATTGCCGTGGGCGAGCATCAATTTTCCCCCTGCCCCACGGATCAAGGTTGATGCTTCTTCAAGGGAGAGAGGCATCTTGGGCACATTGCACTTTACCAAGTATCTGTCAAAGGCTTCCTGCCTGGTATTAACCGTTCCCCTTTTGACCATATAGTTGGCAATATGCGGTCTCCCAAAGGCGCCGTCAACGGTCTCTTCTATGGCCTCAAGATCTTCATGGGTGAATGGATCTAAATGTTCGATCCTGAGTTCCCGGTTTATTTTTTCAAGGATTTCTTCAGCACGAATTCGGCGGTGCTCCTTTAGCTTGCGTACTTTCCAGGTAAGCGGCGGATCGTGGATATCATATTGATAACCTAATAGATCGAGTGATACCGGTTTGCCATCTTTATATCGGGGATGTGAAAAGGAGATGTTTAATTCTACCCCTGAAAGGTACCGGATTCCATATTGGGAAGCCAACACCTCTGCCGGTTCTTGACAATCAATATTGTCGTGATCCGTTATTGAAATCAGCTCTATATTTCTTGAATGGGCTTCCTCAAATATTTTGCCCAAGGTTAACTTGCCGTCAGAGCAGTCCTTAGAGTGAATATGAAGGTCAATTTTCATAAATCCCCTTATTGAGTCAATTTTGACGTATACTTATATTAGAGTGTAGAGACAGGTCAAGGTCAAAAAAAGAGACCGCCAAATAAAGGGGAGATTGAAAGTAATCCTGAAAGGGAATAAAAACTGGGCAGAAATAATGCCAAAGCCCAGCTTATACGTCGTCTGTTTTCCTGACTGGTTCGTTCTTATAGTACTGATAATACTGAAAGACCCTGTTTACGTAATATTGGGTAGCCTTTATAGGTGGGACACCTCGATATCGCCTTACCTTGCTGCTTCCGGCGTTATAGGCGGCTACGGCGAATTTGAGGTTGTCGTCGAACTCGTCTAAAAGCTGTTTTAGATATTTAACGCCACCGTTAACATTATGCTCCGGGTTGAAACTGTCCTCTACGCCCAATGATCGTGCGGTTCTGGGCATTAGCTGCATAAGCCCCTTTGCGCCCTGCTTGGAAATGGCATGAGGATCGTATCTCGATTCGACCATAATAATCGCCTTGACAAGGGCTGGATCCACTTCATGACGGTTTGCCGCTCTAAGGATAATGGGGTGAAAGGGTTCGGCTTTTTTTCCTAACCCCGGTGAGACCACCACATCCGCACTCCCAACCTTCTTTCCCTTCACCTGCTCATTTGATGGCCGATGTTCAGTGTTTTCCCTTGCAAAGGTGCTGAATGCATAAAGAACAACGATAAATGTTAAGGTGAGGGTTAAGCAGATTATTTTAACTGTAAACAGCCTTGTGAATGAGTCTTCGTTCATGCTTTAACTCCTGATATATAAAGTTCGGAGAACTTAGTTATCGATTGGATATTTGTCAAGCGACTTCTTGAGTTTACCTCTCACCGCAGAAAAGAGCATATTTTGCCCTAAGCATTTTCTGTGCCAAAAGACGTCAAATTAAAAGCCCTTTGATTTTATTGGGAAATTTTGATCAAGGAAAAGATGGCAGTTAAAGGTTCGGTGTGGCATTTACTACCCTGATTGTGCCGTTAAAACCATAAAAAGGGTTAGAGGTTCTTTGAATTCGTTGACTTTTGGGTACTGCTGACCTAAACAGAGCAGTAGTTAAATAGTTGAGTCACGCCTCAGGCGGGACTTAACGAAGTCTGAAAATGGGGGCCATTGATGCTTGAGAAGATAAGAGAGACCGCGGATTTTTTGAAGTCAAGACTAAACGATACACCCACAATAGGGATGATTACTGGAACTGGCCTTGGGGCGCTCACAGAAAGGATCGTTGCTGACTTCCGCCTCCCATATGAAGAGATACCCAATTTTCCCAGGTCAACTGTTGAGGGACATAGAGGGATGTTGGTTGCTGGAAAACTGGCAGCTAAATCGCTAATCGCTCTGGAAGGACGTTTTCATCTCTACGAGGGTTATTCGCCTCAAGAGGTCACGTTCCCTGTAAGGGTAATGGCCAGTCTCGGGGTGAAATATCTGCTCATGTCAAGCGCAGCCGGTGGTCTGAATCCCCAGTTTGAACGAGGTGACCTTATGATTCTAACCGACCACATCAACCTGAAAGGAACAAATCCATTGATAGGCCCCAACTTAGATGAATTCGGACCCAGGTTTCCTGACATGAGCCAGGCATATCCTATCGACTTGATCGGGCTTGCCAGAAAAGAGGCCGTTCATTTAGGGATTATGATCAGGCAGGGCGTCTATGTGGGTGTTTTGGGGCCTTCTCTTGAGACGCCTGCGGAAACACGTTTTTTGAGGATGATCGGCGCCGATGCGGTCGGCATGTCTACGGTTTCACAGGCCATTGTAGGTGTTCATTGCGGCCTTAAAATCTTAGCCATCGTAGTCATCACCAACATGAATCTGCCTGACTGCATGGAAAAGACTTCCGTTGAAGATATAATCGATGTATCACAACAGGCAGGTCCGGTCCTATCGGAGCTATGGGAAGGAATTATTGGAAAACTTCCCGATATATAAAACGGTGTAACCGTGAACTCTGAACCTTTGAACCCTTGAACGGCTACTAACGGCTTATCTTAAACTCTCCTGATAGACCGGATACCCCCTTATTAGGATATCATCCCCAAATCGCCTGACTTTGATCTCTTTCAAGATCACACATTCGTCCATTCTTTTGGCGCCAGGACCGGTGGTCATCGGAATGCCGTCATCCCCTCCAAGGAGCTTTGGCGCCTTGAAGATATAGAACTTGTCGATAAGCCTCTCCCGAAGCATGCTCCCTGTAATGGACGCGCCCCCTTCCACTAATAGACTCGTAATGGACATTTCTCCTAATTTGGTCATCAAGGTATCCAAGTCAATCTTACCTGCCTTGGTAGGGCATACAAGGGCAGAAACACCCTTAGCCCGAAATCTCTCCTGATCTTCTAACCCTGCATCTTCAGATATTACAATCAGGGTGTCAGCGGGGGAATCATGAGTTATGAGCTTTGCATTGACAGGGGTTCTGAGGTGTGTGTCAACGATAATTCGGAGGGGATCCCTTCCCTTTCCCCTTGTGAGGCGGGCAGTCAAAGAAGGGTCATCGGCAAGGACCGTTCCAATTCCCACCATGACAGCGTCTACACGGTCTCTTAATCGGTGAACAAACTGCCTCGATTTATCGTTGGTAATCCATTGGGAGTGGCCGGAGGATGTGGCAATCCATCCATCCATGGTCAATGCCGATTTGGCAATTACAAAGGGCCGACCTGATTCGACAAACTTCAAGAAGTCCTCATTGAGCTTGCGACATTCGGTTTCCAGGACATTCTCAACAATTTCTATGCCATTCTCTTTCAAGAATTGAGAGCCACCCCCTGCAACCATCGGGTTGGGATCTTTCATGCCGACTACAACTCTTTTGATACCGCTTTTCAGGATGGCGTGGGTGCAAGGTGGTGTTCTTCCAAGATGATTGCATGGTTCTAAAGTGATATAGAGGCTGTCTTCAGGGGAGGTTTTACTTAATTTGCCCAAGGCCTCAACCTCTGCATGTGGGAGCCCTGCCCTTCTGTGATAACCGCGTGCGACTACCTCGCCTTTTCTGACAATCACAGCCCCAACAGCAGGGTTGGGCGAGGTCCGGCCCAGACCTTTCCGTGCCTCTCGTAATGCCTGCTTCATGAATTTGACATCGATGTCATTCAATCCGTTTCTTAATTATCCCCCTCGCCCTTCTCTTGCTTATCCTTAAGTATTTCTTCCAATTCTGACATGAACTCATTGATATCCTTAAATTGTCTGTATACAGAGGCGAACCGGACATAGGCCACTTCGTCCCATTCTTTTAGTTTATTTATAACCCTTTCCCCGATCTCTGAGCTGTCTACCTCCTTTTTGCCTAAATCCTGGAAATAGGATTCAAGGGAGTCTGCAAATTCTTGTATCCTGGCCTCGCTTACCGGGAGCTTCTGGCAAGCATTGCGAATTCCGCCTATGATTTTTTCTCGATTGAACGGCTCACGTCTCCCATCTTTCTTGACCACCATCGGGAGCATCTCTTCCAGTTTTTCATAGGTGGTAAATCTTCTCCCGCACCCAAGACACTCCCGTCTACGTCTAATAGTCCTCGCATCCTTGCTTAGCCTGGAGTCAATCACCTTGTTGTCAATCTTAGTGCAATACGGACATATCATAGGGGAAACCTCACAATCTGGATACCTGCCTCAGCCAGCATGTCATCAGCCAAAGGATCATTATAACCATCAATATAGAAAACATCCTCAATCCCAGCATTTATAAGCATTTTAGTGCATATGACGCAGGGCTTGTTTGTGCAATACAGTGTCGCCCCTCCAATAGGGATACCGTGATAGGCTGCCTGGATAATGGCGTTTTGCTCTGCGTGCAGTCCCCGGCAGAGTTCATGCCTCGTGCCAGAGGGAATAGAGGAATCCTCTCGAAGACAACCGACTTCTTCACAGTGTTTTAGTCCTGCGGGTGCTCCGTTATAACCGGTTGCCAAAATCCTTTTTTCTTTTACTAAAATAGCGCCCACGTGCCGCCGTAAGCATGTAGATCTATTGGCCACTATCTGGGTTATAGAGATAAAATATTCATTCCAGGAAGGTCTGGGCATTGGAAGTGCCTAAGGTTTAAAGTGTCTAAAATGTCTAAAGTTATGGTATCCACCGAGGTAAAAGTCCGAAATCAAATTTGCCTGGCTTATATATAACCCTTTTCATTTTTTGTGAATTTTGTGCCTTTTGCGGCTTTATCAAGAATAGATCGGATAGCTGTCACACAGATCGGCAATAACGCCCCTGGTTTGTTTTAAGACGTCGGCAGAGTCTGGGTTTTCCAGTGTGTCTCTGATTAATGCCGCTATCTGTTTTATCTCGACCTCTTTCATCCCTCGTGTTGTCAGGGCAGGCGTGCCTAATCTAAGACCGCTGGTTATTTTTGGGCCTTTTTTGTCAAAGGGAATGCTATTTTTGTTTGCAACAATACCCGCGTTCCCGAGGAGACGCTCTGCATCAAGACCGGTTATTCCTTTGTTGGTC
The DNA here is from genome assembly GCA_030632525.1 of Desulfobacteraceae bacterium. GTDB lineage: Bacteria > Desulfobacterota > DSM-4660 > Desulfatiglandales > Desulfatiglandaceae > Desulfacyla. The sequence continues at coordinate 5,134 of DAOVUP010000026.1, forward strand.
AAGTCTATCAAGATCAAATGGTTGTCTGTTCCTCCTGAAACCAGATCAAAACCATAACCGAGGATCTCATCGGCAAGCACCCTTGCGTTTACAAGAACCTGCTTCTGATAATCCTTGAATTCATGTCCGAGTGCTTCTCCAAACGCAACCGCCTTGGCAGCAATAATGTGCATGAGCGGTCCCCCCTGCGTACCGGGGAAAACCCCTTTATCCAATTTCTCGGAATGCTGTTCAGATGACAATATAAAGCCACCCCTCGGGCCTCTCAGGGTCTTGTGAGTAGTAGATGTTATGAAATCCGCGTTTCCAACAGGAGAAGGATGCAGGCCAACCGCAACCAGCCCTGCAATATGTGCCATATCAGCCATGAGATATGCTCCATTTTCATGGGCAATATCTGCAAATACCGAAAAATCGATGAGTCTTGGATATGCGCTGGCACCGGCAACAATAATCTTGGGTCTGTGCTTTTTAGCTAACGTCCGCACCTGATCATAATCTATCTGTTGAGTAGTTGGATCTAACCTATAGAAAACAGGTTTAAAAATCTTACCTGAGAAGCTAACAGGACTCCCGTGTGTCAGATGACCGCCGTGGGAAAGATCCATGCCCATAATCGAGTCCCCAGGTTCTAAAAAAGCCAGATAAACAGCCATGTTGGCCTGGGAGCCGGAATGAGGCTGAACGTTTGCGTGCTCAGAGCCGAACAAACGTTTAACCCTGTCAATGGCTAATCTTTCCGCTTTATCAACAAACTCGCAACCTCCGTAGTACCGGGCCCCCGGATAACCTTCGGCGTATTTGTTGGTCATCACATTGGCCTGTGCCTCTATCACGGCGCGGCTGGCATAATTCTCGGACGCGATCATAACCAGATTGCGTTTTTCTCTCTCTGTCTCAGCTAAAATCGCTTCATGGACCTCAGGATCCAGTTTTGCCAGGCTTTTCTGCCCGTTCCAGAAGTCCTGTTCAGTCAATTTGATTTATCCTCAACTCATGACGCCCCCCATCAAAAGGGGTCGTTAAGAAAAGATCCACCATTTCCAGCGCAATACCCACACCGATTACCCGCCCTCCCATAACCAGAATGTTGGCATCATTGTGCTGTCGGCTCAATCGGGCCGTGAAAAGATTATGACAAATTCCCGCCCTGACGCCTTTATAACGATTAGCCACGATCCCCATGCCAAGACCGGTCCCGCAGATTAGAATTCCACGCTGGTACTCATCTTTGGCTACTCCTTGTGCCACCTTGTGGGCGATCTTGGGATAATCTTCCGGATCCCGGTTGAATATCCCTGCATCTGTGAGCTCCCATTGGGGTAAGGTTTCAAGATGGGCCTTGCAAGCCTCCTTTAAATCAAATCCACCATGATCTGAACCGATTATAATCTTCATATTCCTCAATTTCTCTCTATTTAGTGTCTATCCAGAAATGAGATAGTTTTTGCAAGATCAAGTCGAAGATCCCGCACTTTGAGCGGGGGAAGACGAAAATTTTAACCACAGGAATACATTGTAGTATTTCGCGGAAAATAGCCATTTATGGATCGACACTAGTTATTTGCTTCATAGGCCCTGAAAATCAGGGTGGCGTTGGTGCCGCCGAATCCGAACGAGTTGGACATGGCCGTCCGAACCTTCACCTTTCTCGCTGTATTGGGGACGTAATCCAGATCGCACTCCGGGTCAGGCGTTTCATAATTCATCGTAGGGGGAATTATTCCGTTCTTTATTGTGAGCAATGTGAAGATCGACTCAATACCCCCGGCCCCACCAAGGAGATGACCCGTAACGGACTTTGTAGAGCTGATACTCAGTTTATATGCGTGGTCTCCAAACACGGATTTGATCGCCTTGTTTTCCGACAGATCGTTCAGCTTAGTCGATGTGCCATGGGCGTTGATGTAATCTATATCTTCAGGTATAAGACCGGCAAAATCGAGCGCGCCCTTCATGCAGTAAATCGCTCCCTCACCCTCAGGCTCTGGAGCTGATACGTGGTAGGCATCGCCTGACAGTCCATAGCCTACCACTTCCCCATAGATATTGGCGCCTCTTTCAAGGGCACATTCCAGATCCTCTAAAATTAATATCCCTGCGCCTTCCCCCATAATAAAGCCGTCTCGATCCAGGTCAAAGGGCCTTGACGCCTTTTCCGGTGTGTCGTTCCTTGTGGAAAGGGCACGCATTGAGCAGAAGCCGCCGAGGGCCAACGGGGTTATTACTGCTTCGGCTCCTCCGGTTATCATTGCATCTGACATACCATCCCGGATCAACCTGAAGGCCTCTCCAACGGCGTGAGTACTGGCTGCGCATGCCGTTTCAATGGACAGGTTGGGTCCCTTGGCACCGAATTCAATGGCAATCTGTCCAGGCGCCATATTGGCAATGATCCCCGGAATAAAAAACGGGCTGATTCGTTTTGGGCCCTTTTCCATAAGAACGGAATGGAAATGCTCTAACATTCCAAGCCCGCCCAATCCGGAACCGGTGAGACAGCCGACTCTATGGGCGTTCTTAGCGTTGAGCTTAAGACCTGAATCCTCCATGGCCATCCTTGCCGAAGCAATGGCATAATGGATGAATATATCAAAACGCCTGATCCGCTGTTTATCCATGAAGTCCTCAGATCTGAAATCCTTGACTTCACCGGCAATCTGGGCTGGAAAGCCTGTAGCATCAAACTTTGTGATAGGTCCAATCCCCGATGTTCCGGAGCATGCTGCTTCCCAGTTTTTCTCAACCCCGGTTCCCAAAGGGGTAACCATCCCTAAGCCTGTAACCACAACCCTTCTGGTCATCTTATTGCTCCCTCACATATCAGATTTAGAAACCGCCCTCGACGATACAAGATAGCTGAAAGTGCAGGTCCAGCGGTTTCAGTTAGGTTCTAAAGAGGTCAGCATCAAAGATCATTATGCAACTGCTTTATTTACATAATTTATGGCGTCTTGAACAGTCCCTATATTTTCAGCATCTTCGTCCGGGATAGATACATCAAATTCCTCTTCCATGGCCATAATAAGTTCAACCTGATCTAATGAATCAGCGCCTAAGTCATCCACAAAGGACGCCTCGGGAACCACATCTTCTTCAGGTACATCCAACTGCTCACATATAATTTTTTTGATTTTACCCTCAACCTCTGACATAAACCATTACCTCCCTGACTGAAATTTAATAAATTTCGATTGAACTGGATAACATCTGAACTAATGAGCCCTAATTTTAAATTTCTTCCGCACTATGTGCGGGGATTTTCGACAAGTTTCAAGTTTCGAGTTTCACCACATGAGACCTTTGAAAAATGTTCAATTTTGGTCAAGATCAAGGAAGGAGAAAATTTCAATCACAGGAATATTCCGAATATTTCGAGGATTGAAATTTGAGCCTGCCGTCCCGCCGTCGGCGGGAGCCAAAAGGGGGCGTTTTGCAAAGGTCTCTACATATACATTCCACCGTTTACATGAATAATCTGTCCGGTAATATAACTTGCGGCATCCGAACAGAGCCAGTAGACAGCTTCTGCCACCTCTTCCGGCATTCCCATTCTTCCCAATGGAATTTGAGCTAAAAAGGCCTCTTTTACCTTGTCGGAGAGGACAGCCGTCATTTCAGTGTCGACAAATCCAGGTGCCACTCCATTGACTGTAATCCCCCTGCCAGCTAACTCCTTAGCCGTTGTCTTGGTCAAGGCGATTACCCCAGCCTTGGAAGCAGAATAATTGGCCTGTCCCGGATTGCCTATTTGCCCTACCACAGATGATATGTTGACAATACGTCCGGCCCTCTCTTTTATCATAGGACGGACTACCGCCCGTGTACAATTAAATACACCCTTCAGATTTATATTCAACACGCTATCCCAGTCATCTTCGCTCATCCTCATTAAAAGCGTGTCCCTTGTAATCCCTGCGTTATTCACGAGTACGTCAACTCTCCCAAATTTTTCAAAGATTTCTCTGAAAAACAGGTCTACATCCTGAAACAAAGATACGTCTATCTTGTGGGCTTCTGCCTCGACGCCCAGGCCTGCCAACACTTTTAGCGTCTCCTGTGAGTCAGAATCGTCTGCGTCATAATGAGCAAAAACGATCTTTACCTTCTCTTCTGCAAACCTGTAGGCCACAGCACGCCCAATCCCTTTAGATCCCCCTGTAATGACAACTATCCTGGGACTCGAATTTTCCATAATTTTTTCCTTTTCCCTAACCCGGACAAGCCGGTCAAATTAGAAAGGGCAATCCCGTCTTCAGTGAAGCTGGTGCGGGAAACCAAAGAGAAATTTTACCACGAAGCACACGAAGGGCACGACAAATGAGTTTCTAAAGGTTTTTGATCTCTTCGTGATCT
>DAOVUP010000296.1 GCA_030632525.1 Desulfobacteraceae bacterium
AGATTTCTTTCTTTTTTGTAAATATCAAAGAGAATGCCATGTACATTGGCATCCTTTCGGTGTGATTTCACATACTCTTTAAAATAGGGCAAAGCACCTTTTAGGTTCCCCTCTTCGTATTCAAGGGCGCCTAAATTGTATATAATAGTCTTGTCTTGTGGGTTAAGGGAGTGGATCTTCCGGTAAATCGTCTTAAGGGATTTCTTATCCCCTTGTTTTTCCATGACTTCGGCCATTAAGGTGAGGGCCTTGTTTGATTTCGGCTCCTTCTTTAAGACCTCGGAAAGGTACTTCCGGGCCTTCTCGAATTTGCCTTTTTTCATGAGGGACAGTGCTAACTTCAAGCGCCCTTCAAGATCGCCGGATCTCAGGGTTATCGCGTTATCTAAATAAAAATTGGACTTTTCCTCCTGGTTGATCTTCTCATAAAGATAGGAGAGATTATAATGAAGGTTTGCATCCTTCTGGTCTATTTTGGCCGCATTGAGATAGCAGGAAATCGCTTTCTCAGGCTTATCGGTCTTTGTATAAAGATATCCGAGGCTTTTGTAGAGCGGGAGTCTGTCCTCCGCTTTCGTACGCTTCAAAAGATCTTCATATTCTCGGATTGCCCCGTTCCAATCTTCACTCTTCTCAAATATCTCTGCTAACTCCCTTCTCGCTTCAAGATTATCAGGGTCAAGAGTGATAAGCCTTTGAAGGACCAGAGTAATCCCATCCTTGTTTCCCATTGCCCTGTAGACTTGGATAAGCTCGGTGAGGGTCTCATGATCCACCTTTTTCTCTGCCATTTCCTCAAGCATCCGGGCGGCCTGTTTCCATTTCTTGAGGGCCTTGTATTCGTCAAGAAGGCGGCGACTGAGCCGTCTGTTTTCAGGTGTTAGACGCTGACCGCGCTCGAGAATAGCCAATCGCATATTGCTATCAATGATCCTGTTGGCCTTGTCCAGCCAGTCCTCTGTATAGGGCTGGACCACCCAGGTCAGATCCCCTATGTCCCGGTTATAGTACTTTACGTGAATGGTAAAGTTGTAGCGATTAAAGGCCTCTCCCTGAGGTAAGAGGTCGGAAATTATCAGCTCTTCGTAGCGGAGCGCATTCACGTCAAGACCTTCGGCTGACAGACGAATCTTTAGATTAAACGGGATGTTTGTGGATATATCGAGTATTTTGACCCTGTCATTAGGGTGAAGGGCGAGGGTTTCTCCTGAGAGAATCCTACGGGTTTCATGATTTATACTGAGGGTGATGTAATTAAGACGTGGGGATTGGGTTAACTTGTAGCGCCACAGCCACCAGCCAGCGGCCAAGGCACTTAGCAACAACAGGATTGTCACCCAAAAGGTTAGATGACGTTTTGCTTGTCTTTTCTTGCTCCTTATTGGCAATTGGCGACCTCAAAGGACTGAATATCCTCTTGCGGACCCATCGGAAATCGTTTACTTCCCCCTGGTCTTTTTGCCAAATTTTCCTTCCCAAAGGAGAAGGATCGGGCTTGCCACAAAGATAGACGAATAGGTCCCTACAACTATCCCAACCAATAGGGCAAATGCAAAGTCATGAATAACTCCACCGCCTAAGATAAAGAGGGCCAGGACGACGACTAAGGTAGTTGAAGATGTGAGTATGGTTCGACTTAGGGTTTGATTTATACTAATATTCATGGTCTGTTCAAAGGGCCTTCTCCTGAAACGTCGCAAGTTCTCCCGTATTCTGTCAAAGACAATAATGGTGTCGTTCAGGGAATATCCGACGATGGTGAGAAAGGCTGCAATGATTGAAAGAGATATTTCCCTCTCTGTCAAGGCAAAGACGCCAACAGTGATGGTAACATCATGCACGAGGGCGATTATAGCCCCTAAGGCATATTTCAGATTTAAGAACCAACACAGGCCGAGCGTAACGAGCAGGGCCATCACGATGAGCCAGGTTACGCTGACGCCGAATGTGGATGTAATATAAACAACAAAGGCTAAAGAGATTGCCATTATGATGGACATTAACCATTTCAGTTCAAACCGACCAGAGATATATATTGCGATGAACAGGAGGGCATAAAAGATGGCAAACAGGGCCTTTTGTCTCAGGTCTTTCCCAACCTTTGGCCCTACCATCTCCACCCGCCTCATTTCTACTCCCTTTCCGAATGCCTCATTAAGGGCCTGGTCAACCCGGTCGCTCAAACCTCTCAGTTCAACGTTGGTTTTCCTGATCCGGATCAGATATTCAGACTGTTCGTGTTCGCCGAATTCCTGGACAATGCTGTCCTCTAATTGAACCGGTCTGAGGGCCTTTTTGATTTCAGAAGGAGATATATTTTGTGGCAGCTTAACCTGGACCAGTACCCCACCGGAAAAATCCACACCATAGTTGGGTCCACCTCTCCAGATGAGCAAGACAATGGTGGCAAGGATCATCGCACAGGAGAAGATGAATGCGATGCGACGCTTTCCGATAAAATCAATGTTAACACCTGGTTTTATGAATTGCATTTATTGACTCCGGTCATTTGATTGAAAATTGAATATTTATGGAAT
>DAOVUP010000245.1 GCA_030632525.1 Desulfobacteraceae bacterium
AGTTATATGCCACGAGCTTTTGCAACCTCCATGATTTCTGGGTAACGGAATTCATGGCTAAATAATGACAACCATGTAAAAGATTAGATTTCTCGCAGAGCCCGCAAAGGTAATATATTGACTTATTGATTTTGTCTTGGCGTTCTTTGCGCCTTTGCGCGAGATAACCGTTCTTGCGAGACTATAAATTCGGCGGTGGTTTATGAAGGAACTGAATATAGGTTGCGAGACCTTTGAAAAATGCTCAATTTCGTTCAAGATCAAGGCGCGTGAGGATTTTAACCACAGGAATATATTAAATATTTCGAGGATTAAAATCTGAACGCAACGCAGAGATTGGGCGAAAGGGGGCGTTTTTCAAAGGTCTCGTTCCGGCAAACCCGCGCTCAAGCCAGGACCTGACCTTGTTGGAAATGTATGGGAAGTCTGGTTCCCATAAGGATGCAATGTGACTAACTGAAAAGGGAGGAAATCATGAGCTTTGATACATTTGAAGAGATTATTAGTTATGCCATAGATAGAGAAAAGGAAGCGGTCGCCTTTTATGAGGAAGCCAGTAGTCTCGAACCATATGCCTGGGCTAAAGAGACATTTGAGGACTTTGCAAAAGAGGAGCAGAAACATCAGGCCCTTTTAGAAGGGTTCCTCAAGGGCGAAAAAGTGGTGTCTGACTATAAGTTTGAATGGATTACAGACATTAAGCGCAGCGACTATCTGGTGGATCTGACATACGAAAAGGGGATGTCTTATCCGGACGCACTGAGACTTGCAATGAAACGAGAAGAAAAAGCCCTGGCCTTTTACAATGATCTTCAAAAAAACGCGGACGGAGAAGAACTGATAAAGGTATTTAAGATGCTGGCCCAGGAAGAGGCTAAGCATAAACTTGCCCTTGAAACATTATATGATGACTATATGGCAAAGCAAGGTGATTAGCCTGCTTCCACAAGATGCAATAGTAGTCTGTGGACCACAAAAAATGGGAGGATGGGGATGGAACGGAGAGTACAAATATACTCGCTCAGTACCTGCGGCCATTGTAAGGCCACCAAAAAGTTTTTGGATGAATGTAATGTGAAGTACGAATTTGAAGACGTGGACATACTCCAGGGAGAGGAAAGGACGGCCATCCTTGAAGACATAAAAAAATGGAATCCCAACTGCTCTTTTCCCACAATCATCATTGGAGACAAGGTTATCGTGGGATATAAAGAAAACGAAATAAGGGAGGCCCTTGGATTATGAACGAGGCAGAAAAACTATACCAGACGTTAAAAAAAGTTCAAGAGCCCAAGGGCTACTATTTTAACAGCGACAAAGAGAGGGTGATCGAACTCCTTGAGGCCCTCATGGTGAACAGGGAACGCTATGGCTATATGTCCTGCCCGTGCAGATTAGCATTGGGAGATCGCAAAAGAGATCAGGATATCCTCTGTCCATGTGTTTACAGGGAAGATGATGTGAGGGAGTACGGTAGCTGTTATTGCAATTTCTATGTTTCAAAAGAGTGGAATGAGGAAAAGATACCTCATGAATATGTGCCGGAGAGAAGGCCTCCGGAGAAGTCTATCTCCTGAGAGGTTATGTTGGAAGAGCCGGTAAAAGAGACATCGAGGCATCTATTTTGGTTGACGCTTTGCCTGCTCTTTGTTCTCGCCACCCTTTCACCTGGAGGTCACGTGTACGCTGATGATGCAAAAACAACAGGGGCTTCCAATCTTTTAATTAATGAAAAAAGCCCTTATCTTCTTCAGCACGCCCGAAACCCGGTAAAATGGTATCCCTGGGGTGAAGAGGCATTTCAGAAGGCTAAGAAAGAGGACAAACCGATCTTCCTTTCCATTGGCTATGCCACATGCCACTGGTGCCATGTTATGGCGCACGAGTCCTTTGAAGACGAAGAGGTCGCCCGGATACTGAACAAGTATTACATCGCCATAAAGGTAGATCGTGAAGAACGGCCGGATATAGATAAGATCTACATGTCCGTGTGCCAGGCACTGACAGGGCGCGGGGGATGGCCACTCACTATCTTAATGACACCGGAGAGCAAGCCTTTTTTTGCTGGCACCTATTTCCCGAAAACAGCTCGTATGGGGATGCCCGGTCTGATCGATATACTCAACCAGATCGCCACCATATGGGAAAAGGACCGGGCACAGATCCTGAAGACGGGCCAGGAAATCACTGACGCCATTCAACCTGTCTCAGACCCTAACGAGCCGGTTCGTGTTGTGAGCGTAGACACTTTGAAGAAGGGTTATTCGCAACTTGCCGGGCGCTTTGATTCCAAATGGGGCGGGTTTGGCACCGCTCCCAAATTCCCCACACCCCATCAACTCACCTTTCTCCTGAGATGGCACAGACGGAGCGCCGATCCCGAAGCCCTGAAAATGGTGGAAAAAAGTTTGGATGGAATGCGGTATGGTGGCATCTACGACCAGATCGGGTCTGGTTTCCATCGATATTCGGTGGATGAGCAGTGGTTAGTGCCCCACTTTGAAAAGATGCTCTACGACCAGGCCATGCTGGCAATGGCATATATCGAGGCTTATCAGGCAACAGGGAAGGCCAGATTCGGGAAGGTTGCCCGCGAGATATTTGCCTATGTGCTGCGTGATATGACGGCCCCTGAGGGAGGGTTTTACTGTGCAGAAGATGCAGACAGTGAAGGGAAGGAAGGTCTGTTTTATGTCTGGACCCCTGAGGAGATAAAGGGGCATCTTGGGGATGTTTCGGGAGATCTGTTCTGCCGCTTTTATGACATCACCAAACAGGGCAATTTTGAAGAAGGAAAGAGCATCCCCCACATGTCTCTGACCCTCAAGGCCTTTGCACAAAAGGAAGGGATGGACCCTGTCAAATTAGACACGGTTTTAAAAGATGCCAGAGAACGGCTCTTTGATATTCGCAACAAGCGTGTTCATCCCCTGAAAGACGACAAGATATTGACTTCCTGGAACGGGCTTATGATAGCTGCCCTTGCAAAAGGTTATCAAGCCCTCGGCGATGAGGCTTTTGCAGATGCAGCTCGAAAGTCCGCTGACTTCATCCTGAAAAATCTAAGAACAGACGACGGCAGACTTCTCAGACGTTACAGAAACGGGGATGCAGCCTATGCAGGGTATCTTGATGACTATGCGTTTATGGTGTGGGGGCTGATAGAACTATATGAAGCAACCTTTGAGGTTACCTATCTTGAGGCGGCAATTGCGCTGAACAGGGAGATGATAGACATTTTTTGGGACAAAAAGGGCGGGGGTTTTTATTTTACGGGAGAGGGGAACGAGGCCCTCATTACGAGGAGCAAGGAAATTTACGACGGCGCCCTTCCTTCAGGCAACTCTGTGGCGGCCCTGAATTTTATGCGTCTCGGCCGTATG
>DAOVUP010000129.1 GCA_030632525.1 Desulfobacteraceae bacterium
GGGTGACCGGTGCTATGGCGATAAGTGCGGTTTTGAGAGAAGATCGTATGCTCCCGGACAGCATGGCCAGAGGCGAGGGGGAAAACTCTCGGACTACAGAATCCAGCTCAGGGAGAAGCAGAAAGTCAAGAGAATATACGGTCTGTTGGAAAAACAGTTCAGAGGCTATTATTACCGTGCTGACAAGCAAAAAGGGATTACAGGGACAAACCTGCTGATATTGCTTGAATCACGATTAGACAACGTTGTTTACAGGATGGGTTTTGCCGCCTCCCGGAAACAGGCAAGACAATTGGTCCGGCACAATCACTTTTTAGTGAACAACAGAAAGGTGAATATACCCTCTTACCAGGTGAAACCGGGCGATGAAGTTGGGGCAAAGGATAAGAGCAAAAAAGTGCCACAGATTGCTGAGGCAATGGAAACTGTAGTCAGGAGAGGCGTTCCAGACTGGGTTGACGTTGATAAAGAGAAGTTCAAGGGCACATTTAAAGCCCTTCCCAATAGAGAAGATCTCACGATGCCCATTCAGGAACAACTCATCATAGAATTGTACTCAAAATAAGGTATGGGAATCCGGTTGTTGATGATGCACTGGTAAAAACTATTGATCAAAAATCGTCAATAATAAAATTGGGAGGCCTTTTTGGCAGATAAAAAAAGCAAAAACTGGCGTGAGTTGATTAAGCCGAAACGTATCGAGATCAATCACGAGAGCTATACAAATAATTACGGAAAATTTGTATGCGAACCGCTCGAGCGGGGTTTCGGAATCACTATCGGAAATTCGTTGAGGCGTGTTCTTCTCTCATCCCTTCAAGGTGCGGCAATTGTGTCCGTCAAATTTGATGAGGTGCTTCATGAGTTCTCAACCATTCCCGGGGTCCTCGAGGATGTAACGGATATCATATTGAATTTGAAGGAGATAAAGCTCAAAGTCACCGATATGGAAGAGGTGGTTACATTCCTGCACCGTGAGGGGGAGGGAACGGTTACCGCCGGGGATATTGAGACGGACGGTTCAGTGGAGGTCCTTAACCCTGACCAGCACATAGCTACACTTAATAAGAAAGCCAAACTGAATATGGAGATGGTGGTCAGGACAGGAAAAGGTTATGTTCCGGCCGAGAATAGCAAATCTGCTAATATGCCTATCGGTATGATTCCGATGGATGCGGTGTTTTCCTCCATTCAAAAAGTGAATTATGTTGTAACAAACGCCAGAGTGGGGCAGGTTACCGATTATGACAAGCTGACCCTGGAGGTCTGGACAGATGGGAGTGTGCTCCCTGAAGATGCCGTGGCTTTCGCAGCCAAGATTCTTAAAGAGCAGATGAATCCGTTCATCAATTTTGAGGAAGAGCCTGAACCGGTGGAAGAGGAAGAGGATGAAGAGAAAGAGAAGTTAAATGAAAATCTTTTTCGGCCTGTTTCAGATCTTGAACTGTCTGTACGTTCCGCCAATTGTTTGCAGAACGCCAAGATTAGACTGATCGGTGAATTAGTTCAGAAGACAGATTCCGAGATGTTAAAGACCAAGAACTTTGGAAGGAAGTCTCTCAACGAGATTAAGGCTATTCTCGAGGAGATGGGGCTTTCTTTAGGTATGAAATTAGATGATTTTCCTGCCCCTACGATCCCTGATGAGGAAGAAGAAGCAAAAGAAGAAGAGGGAAAAGAGAATGAAGAAGCAGATCAAGATGAAAAAGAAGAAAGCGATCGAGAGGTAGATGAGAAGGTGGAGAACGGAAAAGGAAAAACGAAGAAAGAAGAGAAGACCTTAGCGGAAAAAAAAGAAAAGAAAAAGGGAAAGGGAAAAGATAAATGAGGCACAGGAAGGCAGGGAAACAGCTGGGACGTAATACGAGTCACCGCAGGGCGATGCTTCGAAATATGGTGACGTCCCTGTTAGAACATGAACAGATTGTAACAACCGATGCTAAAGCCAAAGTGGTTAGGCCTGTGGCCGAAAAAATGATTACCCTTGCCAAAAGGGGCGATCTCCATGCAAGACGCCAGGCTCTTGCCTATATGAAAGACAAAGGTGTAATTCACAAGCTGTTCGGTGACCTGAAGGATCGATATCTTGATAGACAGGGGGGATACCTTAGGATTGTGAAGAAGGGTGTTCGAAAAGGGGACGGGGCGTCTATTTCCGTTGTTCAACTTCTGCCTGCGGATGAAGGCGCGAAATCTAGAAAAAAGAAGGCCAAACGATCAGGTGAAGGCAAGAAAAAGGAGGAAAAGGCATAATTCCTGTTTTCGGGTTGAGTCTATATTCGTTATGTTGTAATATAAAAATCTGATAACGGGTCCTGAGGCTCATGGTTCACTTGAAATGTTTTATATATTAGACCTTCTATTGAAACAATAAGCATAACAATTAGAAAATGATTGCACGTGGGAGCAATAATAATGACCCTCTTGCCTGATCAAAGGCAAGGGGGGTTTTTTTTGGTTTGAACAAGGAGAGTCTGAGGAGTGCAAATGAGGGTGCGATTCTTATGCATCCGGGCCCTCTGAACAGGAGTGGGGGGATAACCGTTCATGGGTTCATGGGTTCATGGGTTCATGGGCCGGGGCCTGCGGAGGAGTTAATGGATATAACGTTGATTAGGGGCGGTGATCTCGTAGATTCCGTTGGCGATACAGTCGAAAAAGTTGATTTGCTTATTGAAAAGGGAAAGATAAGTAAGATATTTCCCCGGGGAGTGTTTCAAGAAAAAAATCCTCGGATAAGTATTGTTGAGGCGTCTGACAAGCTTGTCATTCCGGGTTTGATTGATATTCACGTGCATTTGAGAGAGCCGGGGCATGAGCACAAAGAAACGGTGGCCACCGGGGCAATGTGTGCTGCTGCAGGAGGTTACACTGCCATTTGCTGTATGCCCAACACCGAGCCTCCGAATGACTGCCGATCGGTTACAGAACTTATATTGAAACAGGCAAAAGGGGCGGGTTTATCTAAGGTTTATCCTATTGCAGCTATCTCAAAGGGGCAGAAGGGGAAAACGCTAACCAATTTCGGTGAACTTCGAGAAGCGGGGGCCGTTGCTGTTTCGGACGATGGATTTCCTGTTGCAAATAGCGAGTTGATGAGAAAGGCCCTTGAATACGGCTCTTATTATGGTTTAAAGGTCATTTCCCACTGTGAAGACCGAAGCCTCTCAGGAGATGGCGTGATGCATGAGGGGGTGGTATCGACTCGGATTGGTCTTACCGGGATTCCTGCTGCGAGCGAAGACATTATGGTTTTTAGGGAGATCTCCCTGTCAAAACTGACGGGATGTCCTGTTCATATTGCGCATGTCAGCACAGCAGGATCAGTTGAGTTGATCAAGAGGGCCAAGGAAGATGGTGTCCTGGTTACAGCGGAGACCGCCCCCCACTATTTCACGTTGGATCATAGTGCGGTTGTCGGCTATGATACTGTCTTTAAGGTGAATCCCCCTCTCAGGACTGATAAAGATGTTGAGGCTATAAAGAAGGGTTTAGCAAAGGGCGTTATTGACGTAATTGCAACCGACCACGCACCTCACAGCACTTTGGAGAAGGATCTTGAATTTGACAAGGCGGCCTTTGGGATGATAGGTCTTCAGACTGCACTGCCGCTGACCCTTAAATTGGTTAGGGAGGGGATATTGAGTCTGACCGAGGCCATTGGCAAACTTTCCAGGAATGGGGCGGATATTATTGGAATTACCGGCGGCCGCCTTGTTGAAGGAGAAGATGCTGATCTGGCCATAATAGATCCCGAGTATGAATATCTGTTTGAGGAGAATCAAATTCTTTCCAAGAGCAGAAATTCCCCGTTCATCGGGACGAGTCTGAAGGGCAGAAATGAGTTAACTATGGTTGGAGGTGACATTGTCTGGGGAAAAAAGAGCTAAGCTCTTAGTGGTCGATGATGAAAAGAGCATGCGAGAGTTTCTGGAAATCATGCTCACTAAAGAAGGCTACGAGGTGCTTGTTGCAAATGACGGTGAGCAGGCCTGCGAGATCTTGAACAAAGAAACCTTTGACCTGGTTATTACCGATATTCGCATGAGGAATATCGACGGAATAGGGGTTTTGAAAAAGGCCAAGGATGTGAATCCAGGCGCTATGGTCGTTTTGATTTCAGCCTTTGCCACGGCTGAGACAGCTGTGGAAGCTATGAAAGAGGGGGCCTACGATTATATCCCAAAGCCCTTCAAGGTTAATGCTTTCAAAAGGATTATCGAGGATGCCTTAGGATCCAAGGCAACTCCCAGAGAAGAGGATACGGGTTCAAAAAGCGATTACCATTTTGGCTCTTTAATCGGGGAAAGCCCGCAAATGAGGAAGGTGTACGATCTTATAGAGAGGGTTTCACAGACAAAGACGAATATTCTTATTTCGGGTGAAAGCGGAACAGGAAAGGAATTAGTAGCCAAGGCGATACACAATCTGAGCGAAAGACGGGATAAGCCTATCGTTGTCATTAATTGCGCCGGGATTCCGGAAAACCTTATAGAGAGCGAACTGTTCGGTTACAAAAAGGGGGCATTTACCGGAGCTGTCGCCGACAAAGAGGGGCTGTTTGATGTTGCGGATGGAGGAATGGTTTTTCTCGATGAAGTGGGCGAACTCTCTCCGGTTATCCAGGTCAAGCTATTGAGAGTGATCCAGGAGAGGACGTTTACTGCTGTTGGTGGGACCGAAGTTAAGACCGTTGATGTTCGCTTCATTTCCGCAACCAATAAGGATCTTGAAGAGGAGGTCATCGACAAAAACTTCAGAGAAGATCTTTATTTCAGGCTGAATGTTATCCCCATTACGATCCCTCCCTTAAGAAACAGAGAAGGAGATCTTCCCTTATTGGCCCACCACTTTCTTGAGAAATTCTCCATGGAGATGGGGAAAGATATCAGAAAGATTTCCACTTATGCCATGGACATTCTCATGAAATATTCATTTCCGGGGAATGTGAGAGAGTTGGAGAATATCGTTGAACGAAGCGTGGCCTTGGAGACTTCGAATATCGTCCTGCCTGAGAGTCTTACCCTATCCAGCTTTAGAGACAAGGGTAGCAAGAGGAGGAAGCGATGGAGCGATTTGGGTCCGGAAGGGATTCAGTTAGACGAGGCGATGTTGGCAATTGAGAAGGAGTATCTGGCCCAGGCCCTGGAAATTGCCAACGGATCAAAGCAACGGGCCGCGGAACTATTGGGCGTCAACTTACGTTCCCTTCGATACAGATTGGAAAAATCGGGTATGTCACAAAAAGATGATTCAAAATTAGTGCCAGAACGGAAAGAGACTAAATAGTGAATGATGATTCAACTTTTTATTCACGCAAAGCCGCAAAGCTCGCAAAGAAAAACAATCAGATGAATATGCTCAAAAACCTTCGCGTCTTTGCGCCTTTGCGTGAGGCCTTTTCTGTTCTCTCCGAGCCGGAGGCTTTACGAGCCGGAGGCCGGCTTATCCGGGTTAGGTTTATGCCCTATAAATAGATGGCAGATTCCTAAGGTCAAAACGTGCGTTTTCACGTTAGCCAATCCCGCATCTTTCATCATCCCTGCAAAGCCCTTAACTGAGGGAAAATTCATTATGGATTCACCGAGGTAATGGTAGGCACCC
>DAOVUP010000065.1 GCA_030632525.1 Desulfobacteraceae bacterium
ATGAACCCTAAGGCTCTGGTGTCTGTCAAAGTATCTACTCCCACTGACGTGGATATGGTGGCCGTGGGAAGCTATTATGCCGGCGCCCATATGATCCATCTCGACGGGAGCTATGGCGGTACGGGAGCTGCACCGGATATTGCCAAAAAGAAGATTGCCATGCCTATTGAATACGCCCTGCACAAGATGCATCGCTTTTTAGAAGAAGAAGGGGTAAGGGACAAGATCACTGTGATCGCCCGAGGAAAGATACGCACTGAACCTGAATGTGCCTAGACGATCGCCTTAGGTTCCGACGGGGTATGCACAGGGACTGCTGATTTGGTGGCATTAGAGTGTATCCGCTGTCACAACTGCGAGAGCGGCCGGGGTTGTGCACGGGGGATCGCCACAACAGACCCGGAGTTGATAAAACTGATGGATCTTGACTGGGGGACCCAGCGTGTCATCAATATGTTTTTGGCGTGGCGGAAAGAGCTGATCAGGATCTTAAAAAGGCTCGGCATGAAGAGCCTTAAGGAGTTAGTGGGACGTACAGACTGCCTGGTTCATCTGGATTATATGAGAAGAAATGCCTAAAATGCCTATTTATCCCGTTTGTAGCGGGGAAATGAGCTAAAGTGCCTAAAGTTTGCCACCTGTGCGGTTAGTCGTTAGTTGTAATAGCACATAATACAGGAATCTTTGACAGGATGAACTGGATGAGATTCTGGTACAAATCCTGTAGATCCTGTAAATCCTGTCAAAAAGAAGTAGGTTTTAATGATGACGCGAAATCAAATGATAGATGAAATTATACGGTCAAGGGAACCGCTTGTGGAAGGGTTGCCTTCGAGGCCCTATTATGAAACCGAGGCCGAAGGGGGCTGTGGTGTAACAGGGTTTGCCTGCAACATTCCTGTGAGGGGAAAGCATATCTTTGAACCCTCCAAGCAGATGCATAACAGGGGAAATGGCCGCGGGGGCGGTATTGCGGCCATGGGGTTTGATCCGAGGATGTTGGGGGTTTCAGAAGAGATCCTGAATGATGACTATATCCTTCAGATCGCGGCTCTTGAGGAGGATGTGATAGATGATTTGGAGCAACGATTCATAGAGCCTTATTTCAATGTCCATTTTTCTGAACGTATCCCCCATATAAACGATTACAGGGATATCAGGGGCCTGAGGGTTCGGCCGCCAGAGGTCTTTCGGTTTTTTGTGCGGGTGAAGCAGGAGGTTCTTGCCACATTCATGGCCGAGAACGGCATGACAGAGATGGGGATGCGCCAGGCCGAGGATGAGTTTGTCTACCAGAACAGCTTCAAAATCAACAAGGCCTACTATGATGCCTATGGGAGCCAGAGGGCCTTTGTGCTTTCCCACGGCCGCAACTTTTTCATCCTCAAGATAGTTGGCTATGCCGAGCAGGTGGTCCAGTACTACAAACTTGATAATTTCAAAGCGCATATCTGGATAGCTCACCAGCGTTATCCCACCAAGGGGAGGGTCTGGCATCCGGCCGGGGCACATCCCTTTATCGGCCTGAATGAGGCCCTTGTCCACAACGGAGATTTTGCCAATTACCATTCAGTAGCCGAATATCTGAGACAGAAGAATCTGTATCCCCTCTTCCTCACTGATACAGAGGTGTCTGTCCTCCTCTTTGATCTCTACAGCCGCACATACGGGTATCCTTTGGAATGCGTCATCGAGGCCCTCGCCCCAACCATGGAGAGGGATTTTGACCAGTTGCCGGCAGACAAGCAGCGATTATACCGGGCCATTCAGGCCACCCATATTCACGGGTCTCCTGACGGTCCCTGGTTTTTTATTATTGCCAGGAATGATACCCAAAATAAGCGTCTTCAGCTCATTGGAATTACAGATACCGCCATGCTCAGACCCCAGGTCTTTGCCCTCCATGAGGGCCAAGTGCAGGTGGGGCTGATATGTTCTGAAAAACAGGCCATAGACGCCACCCTGAAAAGCTTGGCAGCAGAAGATCCCCGAGTGGGGACCGTGGCGGATCGACACTGGAATGCCCGAGGAGGGAGTCATACAGACGGAGGCGCCTTTATCTTCAACCTTGAAAAAAAGGAAGAAGGGACCCTTGAGAGGAGACTGACTTGCGTTGACAAGTTTGGCCGCGAGATCACCGCACCCGAGGGCCAGTCACCCTATCTTCCAGGGCAGGTCTACTATCTGGTGGAGGGTGATGAAAAGGATCGGTTTGAGATATCCGGCTTTTTTGATCTCCAGCGACCGGACCTGTTGTACGATTATGTTGAAGATGGAATCAGCTCCTGGGATTATTCAGACCTTATGGATTGCCTGAAGGAGATAAAGTGGTGGGCATTAAAGGGCGACGCCTACTTTGAGGTGGCCCTGTCTGCCCTGACCCGGTTGTTGGACAGGCGTTACCCTACTTATGACAAAAAGCGTCGCTCTGTCCTGCAGATGATCAATCAGACCTTAGACGCCATATTCCATCATTTTCCATCCCTCGCAAGGGAGGATGTAAAGTCCGCGTATCGCCTGATAGACTGGGAGACCCGACAGTTTTTCAGAGGGCCTGCTTATGAAGAGAAGGTATTGATCATTGACGCATCCCTCTTTCCCCCGGAAGGCGATCATTGTGACAGCCGTCTATTGTCAGAGGCATTTTTCAGGGGGTGGCGGCGATTTATCGTATTCGGTCTCAAAGGACAGCGTTTTCACGGGTGTGGTCTGGGGCCTGACTCGGGCGGTGTACGTATAGATATCTATGGCAGTTCGGGTGACTATTTAGGTTCAGGGATCGACGGTCTTACTGTCCACGTCCATGGGGACGCCCAGGACCAGCTCGGGCAGATCATGAAGTCGGGGAAAATGGTCATTTACGGAGATGTGGGCCAGACCTTTATGTACGGCGCCAAAGGGGGCGAAGTCTATGTCATGGGCAATGCCGCCGGCCGGCCGCTTATCAATGCGGTGGGAAAACCTCGTGTTGTCATAAACGGCACCTGCTTAGACTACTTAGGCGAGTCCTTCATGGCAGGAGATCCCCACGATGGGGGCGGATTCGTGGTCTTAAACGGGGTCGGTTTTGATGACCAGGGCGCTGTCAGACCGGTTCCCACACCTTACCCCGGGTCCAATCTCTTTTCTTTGGCATCCGGGGGCGCAATATTTGTCCGGGATCCGTTCCATCTGGTGGATGAACAGCAACTGAACGGGACCGAGATCGTGCCGCTGGACGAACGGGATTGGACATTAATCCTGCCATTTCTCAAAGAAAATGAACGTTTGTTCGGGATTTCCATTGAAGACGATCTCCTCAAGGTGGAGGGTGAGCAAAAACCCCCTTTAGAGGTTTATCGAAAGGTAAGACCCAAACAGATGGACTATGTGGAGCAGGACGGTCTGGAAGAGTGGGATGTGGATAAATTGGCAAATAGTTGAGCTACTAAGGAGATATTTGATATGAAAAAAGTGGAAGCAATTATTAAACCTTTCAAATTAGATGATGTCAAAGATGCCGTGCTCAAGTTGGGGGTAAGCGGAATTACTATCACAGAGGTCAAAGGCTTCGGGAGACAAAAGGGACACAAGGAGATCTACCGGGGAGCGGAATACGTGGTGGATTTCCTGCCCAAGATTAAGCTGGAGGTGGTGGTAGCTACCGATATTGCGCCTCGTGTTGTTGAGGTTATCAAAGAGCATGCTTACACCGGTGAGATAGGAGACGGAAAAATATTTGTTATGCCTGTGGAGAAAGCCGTCCGTATCCGTACCGGTGAGGAGGACCGAGACGCCATCTGATAGCTCGAAAAAAACGCAAGACAGAGTAAGAGGGTTCTTGAACTCAAGGGAATCCCTCACCAGTACTTCTCTGACCCAGGGTTCCGGGCTTGAAGCGGCCCATGCATATTCTAATCTAATGGATCGCTTTGTACGTGCTCTCTTCCTTGGGGCCGGTTTCAGGGAAAGGTTAGAAGAATCCGGGCAGGAGCCCCTGACAGTGGTGGCGCTGGGGGGGTATGGAAGACGAGAACTCTGTTTTCATTCCGATGTCGATCTCTTGGTGATCCATCAGGGTCGTCTCTCCGCAGAGATGAACGAAATCATTCCACGTGCGATTTACCCTCTCTGGGATGCCAAATTAGAAGTGGGGCATTCCATCCTTACTGTCCCAGAATCCATCCGTTTGGCCTTTAACGATTTCAGGATGCTTACCTCTCTCATTGACAGCCGGTTTCTGTTAGGTTCCCGGTCATTCTACCGGCTTTTCAGAGAAGCCTTCTGGTCGCGTATTTACCGGGAAAAATCTTCTTTATTAGAGAGATTTCTGATTTATCAGCAGGAACGAGAAGACAAATACCATGGCGAAGCCTACTTTGTGGAACCTGATATAAAGGATGGATTGGGAGGGCTCAGGGATCTGCACTTCATGGCCTGGATGGCTAAGGTATACTTCAAGTGCAAACGATTCAGCGAAATAAGACGTTTTGCGGTTTTTTCGCATTTTGAATTCAATAAATTGGGCCATTCCAGAAGCTTTCTCCTGAAGGTGAGGAATCATCTTCACCTATTGGCCAACCGGAAAGAAGACCAGATGTTGCTTGCCACCCAGAAACAGATATCCCGGGATCTCGGTTATAAGGATGGCCCCCATATTGAGGGGCCTGGCAAATTTATGAAAGACCTCTACCTCCACATGAACAGGATACGATATGGTCATGAAGAATTCCAGGTAAAGGCCTTGGACCTGATCCATCCTCTTCCACCGGAACTGGACCGGATTCAAATCACCCCGGAATTCCAGGTGATAAATGGAAATGTGGTCCTGAAGGGGGGGACACTCTCGGAAAAAAACCCTTCAGTGATTTTAAGGGCCCTGAAAGAGGCCAACCAGAGGGGTCTTTTCCTGGGTTCAGGGTTTATCTGGGAAGCAAAAGGGATTATTTCCACGAAAGGAAAAGATCTGTTCAAATCCCGAGATGCGAGGGAACTGTTTTTAAAGATCATATTAGAACCAAAGAACCCTAAAATTGTCAGGCTCATGCTTGAAATGGGATTGCTCACCCTCTTTATCCCTGAATTCAAGCGGATCAGGAACCTGGCCGAGATCGGGTTTTATCATGTCAGGACAGTGGATCTCCATTCATTGAAGGCCTTAGATGTTGCATATCGAATCTCGCAGGGGGCCTATGATGAGCAGTGGCCTCTGTTTAAAGACGTCTTCAGAGGGCTGGAACATCCGGATTGGCTTTTCCTGGCAACGCTTCTTCATGATATTGGAAAGGGGTATGGTAAGGATCATTCCAGGAAAGGGGCTCAACTTATCCCCGGAATATTGAATCGGTTCGGCATGGGGGAGGAGGCTACGGAGGTCGTCTCTTTTCTGATCGCACAGCACTTATTCCTTGTCAATATTTCACAGCGCAGGGACTTAGGCGATGAAAAGACATCCGTTCAGGCGGCTCAGCTTATCCAGGGTAAGGACATACTGAAGATGCTCTTTCTCCTGAGTGTGGCTGACAGTTTTTCAACCGGTCAAATGGCGCGAAGCGAGTGGAAAATTATGCTCCTTACGGAACTCTTCATGAAGGTAATGCGAATTTTGGATAGGGGAACCCTTGCCTCGCGGGATGCCACCAATGACATTGACGTCAAGAAACGCTCTCTTGTAGAAATATTAACCCCCCGTTTTTCTGAAAAAGAGATCCTTGGGCTAATTGATCAAGTATCGTCCAGGTATTTCCTGCGCAATACCTTGGAAGATATGAGTCTTCACTTCCCCATGGCCCTGACTCTTGGAGATAACAGGCATGCATGGCATCTGCAGAAATTGCCCAATGCCCCGGTTACTCGAGTCATTCAGTGCACCTACGATAGACCAGGGCTTTTCAGTAAAATGGCGGGGGTCTTTGCATTGAACAATATGAAAATCCTTTCGGCCAATATTTTCACATTAAAAAACGGCCTTGCATTTGACATCTACGAGGTAACAAACCCTTTAGATCCGCTTCGTGAAACAGAGAGTTGGGATAAAGCACACAGGGTCCTCAATTTGGCCTTGGAAAACCGGCTCCCCATGGATGAATTGATCCGGGAGAAGGGGAGCGCCGTTTATTCTGATGGATACAAATCCCCAATGGCAAAAAAGGTCAAAATAGACAATGATATCTCTGATTTCTTTACGGTTATAGAGATCACTTCCGGAACACGTATAGATCTAATTTATGATCTGGCCAACAAGATGTTTTCCCTGGAGTTGGACATCAGGTTCGCCAGGATCAATAGCGATGAGGAGAAGATCACCGGCGCTTTTTATGTGCGTAATCTTGAAGGGCAGAAGATATATGGAGATGAGCAGATAGAGAAAATCAGAGATGAGGTGTTGAGGACGTTAGGATTGATGATTGATGATTGATGATTGTCGATTGAAAAGATAGAAAGAGACTGAAACCGGGATGATCATAGAGGTACCGGAGGCTTATAACAAATAACCAGTATCGAGTAACAAGTGGCCAGTACCCAGTATCCAGCCATTCCTCATTTTTGTATGCTGGCAGAATCAATACTACAAAAGTGTCATAAACTAACCTTTCCGTTTTTCCTCTATATACGGCTAACACCTTAATATTTAAAAATAAATTGCGGCCCATTGGCAATGGCACACATATTGCTTCCCTTATAATCAAGAACCTGAAGGAGGATACAGATTATGAGTGCTGGAGATACCGCTTTTGTATTGATGTCGGCAGCCCTGGTAATGTTCATGACACCGGGTCTTGCCCTGTTTTACGGGGGAATGGTACGGAACAAAAACGTTTTGGGAACCCTGATGCAGAGCTTTATTGTTTTGGGAATCATCACTTTGGAATGGGTGCTGTGGGGATATTCTCTGTCGTTCGGAACAGACCATGCCGGTATTATCGGAGGTCTGGAATGGTTCGGGCTGAATGGGGTGAGTATGGACCCACACCCTGATTACGGGAGCACCATTCCGCATTTTGCGTTCATGATATTCCAGTGTATGTTTGCCATCATTACGGTGGCATTGATTACCGGGGCCTTTGCAGAGCGCATGAAATTCAGCGCCTTTCTTCTTTTTGCCCTTTTGTGGAGCACCTTCGTTTACAATCCTTTGGCGCACTGGGTCTGGGGCTCCGGGGGGTGGATGGGGCGTATGGGGGCCCTGGATTTCGCTGGAGGCACTGTGGTTCATATCAGTTCAGGTATCTCAGCCCTTGCGGCAGCCCTGATCATAGGAAAACGCATCGGCTACGGCAGGACGGCCTTTATTCCCCACAATCTGCCCATGACCATCACGGGAGCAGCGATCCTATGGTTCGGCTGGTTC
>DAOVUP010000009.1 GCA_030632525.1 Desulfobacteraceae bacterium
AAGTAAAAGGTAAATCAGGGTCTGTTCAGACTTTTTCGCTCGGGCTATAGCGAATCTTGTAGATCCTGTCTAAACAAGAGAAAAGGGCTTTATGATCAGTTTTGGGTTTACAAGGCAGAGATTTGATGGTAATTACCTGCACGTACAAACGCGGGGGCAGACCCTGGATTATGAATGATCCTGGGAAAAAACAGTTCTGGCCCTTTTTCCTACAAAAAGGGAGGTTGCAAAATGATCGGAGTTGTTGCGAAGCTATCCATTCAAGAGGCAAAGATTGATGAAGCCATCGATCTCATTAAGGAACTCATGGCGGGTGTGGCCAAAGAAGAGGGAACCCTCTTTTATACCATGAACCAGGATAAGGCCAATCCCAACACGATCGTCATTATGGAACGCTACAAGGATAAGGCGGCTTTTGATTATCATTCCTCCACTCCCCACTTCAAGGCCTTCTTTGGAAAGATCGGCGGACTCCTTGCTGGCAAACCCGACATCAGTATCATGGATGAGATCCATTCGATCGGGTAAGGGCTCGCGCGAAAATAATTTCACATTTTCGCATCCCATCTTCAGGTCATCTTCAGCCGTGCCTCAATCGCAGGTAAGCGAACTTGTGAGACTCCGAAATCCTCGAAATAGTACGACTATTTCTGTGGTTTTGCTCAATCGGCGCAGCCAGGTAAGCGAGCTTGCGAGACTCCGAATCTAACCTAAATCTGGGCGCCAATTATAGGAACTTATTTTTGCGCGAACCCTAAACTGTTGCGGAAATTGCAGATTCTCACCTATTAACAATTTGCATGGATTGGGGCTCGCCCTGGTTAATATTTTGTGTCAACCAGGATTTCAGACACGAGATGTGCAAGCCTGCGAACACCTTCCTCAATTTGTGAGTCAGGCACATAACTGTAGCAGAGCCGCATGTGTTCTTTTCCGCTGCGATTGTGGTAGAACGATGGGCCTGCACCATATGCAACTGAGACGTCCTCGATTGATCTTGGCAAAAGCGCTTCAGTGTCAATTTCCTTTGGCAGGGTGACCCACGTATAAAAACCTCCTTGCGGTTTTGTCCAGTATGCACTTGTTGGAAAATAATTCTCTAAGGCGGCCAACATTGCGTCTCTTTTCCGGCGATAAATCTCAACGGCTCTGGACTTCTGCCGTTCAATCAACCCCTTTGAAGCGAAAGCTAACGCTACGTATTGTCCGATAGTTGTAGAACATTGATCCTGCCCCTGCTTGGCCAATGCTAAAGTCTCGATTAATTCTTGCGGTGCGGTGACCCAACCTATACGCACGCCTGGGTTCAAGATTTTTGAGAAAGTATTAATATGTATAACGTTCTGTGGGTCCAGGGATGCGAGCAGTGGTGGAGCTTGACCCTCAAATCGCAGATCACGGTATGCTGCATCTTCTATAATGGGCACATTATATTCAACAGCTATTTCAATAATCCTCTTTCGACGTTTTTCTGAAAGCGTAACACCGGATGGATTTTGGAATGAAGGAACCAGGTAGATAAATTTGGGACGCAATGATTCACGCCGTAGGTCTTCAAGCGTAGATTTCAGCACATCTGGCTGCATTCCTTTATCATCTAATGGAACACCAGCAAAGCGGCCTTGATAACTTTTAATAACGTGCAGGGCAGCTAAATAAGCCGGTTCGCCTACAATTGCAATATCGCCAGGATCCAGCAAAACTTTGCAAATCAGGTCTAAAGCTGCAATACCGCCTGTTGTCACCAGGCATTCATCAACCTTCGAAGGTCTGCCTGACTGTGTCATATGTTCTGCCAGCCATTCTCTAAAAGGGGTAATGCCGACTGTCGGTCCATAGCCCAACGCGTCTCTCCCCCTTTGGGCTAGAACCTCTTTAAAGGTTTCCTTGATTTCCTCCAAGAGAAAAGTTGCCGGATCGGGAAGTCCACCGGCGAAAGAGATGATCTCAGGCTGTTCAGCCAGTTTCAACATTTCAGCAACATCCGAATGTCCCATTGAATCTATACGACTGGAATAGAGGGTGTTCCACTTCATTTCGTCTGATCTCCTGCAACGGAGTGTTATTTTGCACTTTGATAAACTATTGCCCATGCATTTTAAAAGGTCTCATTTTTTCTATCAGAATGCTATAATGTACTGCGGAATGCAACAAAAAGCTGCAAAATGTCCTGTCTTCGTTATCCTCTCGGTTTTTAGCAGTTTCATCTGGAAACAGTGCAACAAAAAAAGACTCCAGTACATCTTGTGTATCCTGTCTAAAAATGGGACAATACAACGACCAATTTTGCTGTCTGTTTTTCTAAACCCCGATAATACAGGATCAAATCAAAGTTGGAACCAAATGACGCTTCTAACAGGTCTTTCAGTCTTCGCGATTACCAGCGTGAATGTCTGACTGCCATCAGGGACCGCTATTTAGCCGGAGTGCGGCGACAGCTCACATGCCTTCCTACCGGGTCTGGAAAGACCGTTATCTTTGCCGAATTCCCCAATTTCTTTCGGATGAAGAAACAGATGTTAGTGCTCGCCCACCGTGCCGAGCTGCTCGATCAGGCGTGCGATAAGCTGCGGCAGGCAAACCCTGAACTGCGTGTTGAGATCGAACAGGCAGGGCGGGTTGCCGACCCTGACAGTCATGTGGTGGTGGCGAGTGTACCCACTTTGGGTCGAAAGGGTTCCGGACGTCTTCCCCGTCTTGACCCGGATCGGTTCTTCCTGATTGTGGTGGATGAGGCGCACCACGCTACGGCAAAGACCTACCGAAGAATACTAAAATATTTTGGAGTGTTTGAACCGGATACACCAAAGCTGGTTGTGGGCTTTACTGCCACCCCCAAGCGCGGCGATGGAGAAGGGCTCGATGCGGTCTTCGAGGAGATCGTTTTTTCGCGCACACTTCCTGAAATGATCGGTGCTGGCTATCTTGCACCGGTGGCGGGATTTCGGGTGGAGACTGATGTTGATCTTTCCCGGGTCAAGACCCGTATGGGTGATTTTGTCGTTTCCCACCTGTCACAGGCCGTGAATATCGAGCAGCGCAACCGCCTTGTGGTCGATGTATTCAGCTCTCGTCTTAAAGAGAGACAGACCCTATGCTTTTGTGTGGATGTGGCCCATGCACACTCCGTTGCGACTGCGTTTAATGCCGGGGGTATCCGCGCAGGTGCTGTAACCGGCGATATGGACCGTTCAGAGCGGACTAAAATCCTGACTGACTTTCGCAGGGGCAGGATAAGAGTCCTTGCAAACTGCATGGTACTTACCGAGGGCTATGATGAGCCTTCAGTGGAGGGGATTATCTTAGCGCGTCCCACTAAATCCACCCTTCTATATACACAGATGATCGGCAGAGGGACCAGACTCCATCCAGGGAAGGAGAACGTAACGGTCATTGACATAGTGGATGCGACCCGCGAACACAGCCTCACGACACTCCCGGGTCTTTTCGGCTTTTCAGGGGAGTTTGACCTTGAGGGGCATACTGCGGATGAAGTGCAGAGGGCCTTGCGATGGGCAGAAACCTACCGCCCATGGGTTCCGGTCAATGAAGCGAAGTCTCTCTCTGATCTGCGGTATCGCTGCAAGCGGATCAACCTTCTTGATCTGGAGACCCCTTCGGAGGTATCAGGATTTTCACGGTTTGCCTGGGTGTGCACCGGCAAGGGGATTTATCGGTTAGGCCTGGCAGGGGGCCGGGCGATTTTAATTACGTCGACGATTTTGGGAGAATGCGAGGCCGTGATGAGCGATCGGGGGCAAGAGACCCTCCTGTTGAGCAGGAGAGACCTCAAGGCGGCCGTTATGGGTGCTGAAAAACATGTCAGGAAAAATCTGCCCGAGTCTGTCGGGCTGGTCATGAGGAATACGCGCTGGCGACGTCAGCCCGCCACAGAAAAGCAGACAAGCGTACTCCGGAGCAAGAAGCTCGATGTGCCGGAGGGATTGACCAAGGGGCAGGCAAGCCATTTGATCGGTATGCTGTCATAAAATCAAAAATATCTGCTTGCCTTTCCCTTTTCTCCAAGCTTTCCACGCAGGACCAAAAGGGTTTGGTTTCTGTCCTCCATATTTAGGACCTGCTCCAAGCCCCCTGCATCGATACTCATATTAATCGCTTCCTTGGTCAAACGGAGGCCCATGGGGTTTTTGCTGTTCATTGTGCGAGCCAGTTCGAGGGCTGTCTCCATCAGCTGATCGGGCTCCACCAACCGGCTGGCAAGACCTAAAGATATTGCTTCCTCCGCCGACATGAAATCCCCTGTGAGCATGAATTCGTATGCCCTTCCCGCTCCAATAAAACGGGGCAGAAAATAGCTGCACGCCATATCGGCTCCGCCGAGTCCTATGTTTATGAAGGCCGCAGAAAAACGGGACTCGTTGCTGATCACCCTCAGATCAGATGCAAGGGCAAAGCTGAAACCCAGACCCACCGCTGCGCCATGGACAGCGCATATGATAGGCTGGGGCACCTGACGCATGGCCAGGTTAAGACGCGCCAGCCGGGTCTGAAACCTGTAAAACATATCGGTATCCATTTCGGGCATAATCTTCATGACTGATTTCATATCCAGCCCGGCGCAGAAATTTCTCTTCCCGTTTCCTCTCAGAATAATGACGTGCGTATCAAGATCGTAGAGCCGATCTCTCCAGAACGACTCTAACTCTTCCGCCATTTCTTCATTGACCGAGTTAAACCTTCGGGGGCGGTTGAGGGATATGACCCCGATGCCATCTTCTACCATTTCGTACTCTATGGTTTCATAATTCATAGTTCAGGCCTCTTTCTGATAAAGGGCTAAGATTCCTTCCATGGGGCTTAGATTTTGTAGCAGGCGAAACCCTGGATATTTTGGCAGGATTTTGTTTAGACCGTATACCATGAATATGGAACCTTTTTTGGCCCTTTCTGCCAACATCTCAGCAAACTCCTCATGCATTATAAGATAAGTGTAAAAGAGGTCAAAGGACTCAATGCCTGTGCCCGTCTTGCGTGTAATCGAGTCATGAAGGGTTTTGTCAGTGGAATCTCCGTGGAATAAAAAGATATTTGCGGGAGGAGATAGAAGACCTTTTTGTTGAAGAGTGTTCTCAAGTTCGCCCCGCAAAGGGTCGTACTCTTCGAGGGTCCATTCGTCAAGCTCTATGCCGACAGAGAGCTTGACAAGATAACTGAAAAATAGATTTACTCTACCATCAGCGCACCCCAGATCCAGAAAGGAGGTTTCATCAGGTTTTATTATCTCTTCACCAATAAGACGATCTACACAGGCAAGTAATGTCATCAGATCGGTAGATCTCCTAAATCCCAAAGGGCCCACAGCACCCACTTTTCTCCGGTCATAGAACTCGGCAACATTGGCGAGGCTTTTCTTCAGGCGTTGGTCCATTTCCTCAAAACCGTCTTAATGCTTTCATGGAGCATAAAAAGGGTGTTCACTTCCTCACCCTCCTTTTCTCTGAGTTCCATTATTGCGTGTGGGTCGATTAAATCAGCTATTTTTTTGCAGAGATAATTGATGCAGATTATATGGCGTGCCATAAGGAGGCATCCGCTTTTTCCTAAAAGGAAACAACTGTTGGTCTGCTGCCTTGTTTTGGGGAGTTTAACGCCGAGAAGGAGATTGATAAGGAGGAGCCAGCCGTCGTACCTGTTTTCAAGCCCGGCCCCGCAGCAGGAGCCACCCTCCTTTTGGTCACATTGCCTGCATACCTCCACGATCCCTGTCAGAGCCATTTCCCTGCGGGAAGCAATTACGGCGGCCTTCAGATCTATCAGGAGATCAACGAGCTTCTTTTCTTTGAGAAGATTGTCTCCAAACTCCTGATAACAGTGCTGGGCCCAGGCAATCTTTTCCTCAATGGGGCTTGAAAGGGATATCTGTTTCAGGATCATTGGCTCTTCTTTTTCTTGGCCTTAGTCCCTTTCTTTTTTTCATCATTTTTTTCGTTATTCCCGAAATTCTTCAGCCCTTCGGCCAACTCCTTTAGCTTCTGGTCTACTAAGTAGGTAATGCTCCCCTTAGGATATACGCCTTTCGCATTCTTTACCCCTGCTCTCTTCCCGGTCAGGATCTCAATCCCCTCATCAATGGTTTTGACGGGATATACATGGAACCGGCCCTTTTTTACAGCCTCGACCACGTCCTTGCGAAGCATCAGGTCTTTAACATTGCTCTGGGGGATCATAACACCCTGGTTATTTGCAGCCCCCATTTTACTGCAGCAATCAAAGAACCCCTCAATCTTTTCATTGACGCCCCCTATGGCCTGGACCTCTCCGTTCTGGTTGACCGAACCTGTGACCGCGATATACTGCTTGATAGGAACTTCGGTTAGGCTTGAAAGGAGTGCATAGATCTCCGTGGAAGAGGCGCTGTCACCGTCCACACCTCCGTAGGACTGCTCAAAGGCGATGCTGGCGCTTATGGTCATCGGCTTGTCCTGGGCATATTTTTTTCTGAGATATCCGCCTAAGATCAGTACGCCCTTGTTATGGGTGTTGCCTGACATATCCGCTTCCCGTTCAATATTGATGATCCCTGCCCGGCCCATGGAGGTAGAACAGGTAATGCGGGAAGGTTTACCGAACATATAGTCTCCCATGGAGTAGACGGCCAGCCCGTTGACCTGGCCCACCACCTCTCCCTCCACATCGATCATCAGGGTTCCCCGGTCTATCATCTCTTGGATATGGTCCTCCACCATGCTTGACCTGAATTTCCTGGCCTCTATGGCCTCTTCCACATGGGCCTCTTCCACCAGCGCTTTGTTTTCCTGTCCCGCAAAAAAATCGCCCTCCCGTATATAATCGGTAATTTCCGGGAAACTGGTGGAGATCTTCTCCTGCCTGCCTGACATGCGGACTGCCTGTTCCACCAGGGCCGCTACTCCAGTCCTGTCAAAAGGCTTGAGACCCTCTTGCTCGGTTTTCATCTTAATGAAGCTCGAGATCTGCTGGATAGAATCTTCATCCTTATCCATTGCAGTATCAAAATCAGCCCTGACCTTGAATATCTTCTTGACGTCATCGTCAAAGTTCAGGAGGAGGTGGTATAAATAGGCATCGGAAATAACCACAACCTTGAGATCAATATCGATCGGTTCCGGCTTGAGGCCGCTGGTGGTGAACAAGTAGAAAGGATCGTAGGTCTGGATCTCAAGTTCTTCGCTTTTGAGCGCCCTCTTAAGTGCCTGCCACACGCCAGGCTCTACAACGGCGTCTAAGAGGTTGATCACGAGATAACCTCCCATGGCCTTTATAAGGGAGCCTGCCTTGATCTTGCTGAAATCGGTTCGCCATACTCCGGATCTGTCAACGATCTTCTCGATGCTCCCAAAGATATTTCTGTAGGTAGGGTAGCTCTCTATGATGACCGGTGGGCCTTTCTGCTCGCTGTTATCCACCAAGAGATTAACTTTGTAGGGCTGAAACTGATCCACTTCAGGCGCCATAACAGGCATCCCCGGTATCTGAGCCTGCGGTTGGGGCATAAAAATCTGGAGATTATTGGCCATCTCTTCCAGTATGATTTCTAAATATTTTTTTATCGCCTTGGCTTTGTATTTTTTGAAGATGGGGGCTGCCAGGTCTGATGCATTTTTCATGAACATGACCCGGTCCATCTCCTCAACCTTTTCCTGAATCTCTTTCTGAAGATCTCTGAGTTCAAGGAAGATCTGTTGGACCTGACCCTGCAAACTGTCATACTTCTCCTTCATTGCCTCAAACTCATCTTTGGGGAATCTCCCCTTTTCAACCATTCCTTCAATCTGATCGATGTGTGTGGGCTTTCCATCAACCATAGGCATTACCTCCGGCCTCTTGATCTGTCCCACCTGAACATCCACAAGGGCAAAACCTTCCTCTTTTACCTTCTCGTCGAGATTCTTAAAAAAGCCCTTTCCCTTTTGTTCATAGGCCTCCATAATCTCCTTTTTCATACTCACGTATTCCTGGCTTTCAAAAAGCTGCGGGATCTGTTTTTTTAATGCAGCTACAAAGCTATTGATAGCCTTTTTAAAGGAAAGCCCGGTCCCTCCCTTTAGGCGGAGAAGTATGGGGGCCTCGGGGTTTTTAAAGTTGTTCACGTAGCAGAGATCGTCAGGGACCCTGTCTTTCTTTGATATCTCTTGGAGAAGTTTTCTGACCGTGGACATCCTGCCGGTTCCTGCCCTCCCGGTGACAAAGACATTGTATCCCCGCCTGTCTATGCCCATCCCGAATTTGAATGCTTCAACCGCTCTTTTCTGTCCAATGATCTCTTTCAAGGGCTTGAGATCATCTGTGGTTTTAAAAGGGAGTGTGGCAGGGTCAAGTCTCCATCTGAGATTTTCAAGAGGAACTTCCGGATAAGAATTTTTCTTGGGCATTATTGATCTCCTTGTTTATGTTGAAATTTGAAACTTGAAATTTGTCGAAGATCCCGTCTTTAGCGGGGAAACTCGAAGACAAAGAGGCATGTCAGCTTGAGGAGTATGCGATCTCAAAGTCTTCTACGATTCCAGGTTCCCAATTTCCAATTTCCAGTTTCAAATTGTCTCAATCTCTATATAGCGTGCCTTTTGGGGCTTCCATTTAGGCACCACGATGTTTAATATTCCTCTATTGAGGGTGGCCTTGATTTCGCGTATCCTCGCATGGAAGGGGAGGGGGATGGTGCGGGAAAAAGAGCTGAGTTTTCTTTCAATCCTTTGATAATACCCGCTTCCTTCAACGGACACCTCCCTTTTACTCCCTTTGATGGTTAACTTGTCATCGGTTACTGAGATACCGAGACTCTTGGGGTCGATCCCAGAGAGTACCGCTCTAATCATAAAGGTGTCTTTTGTTAGAACCGTCTCTAATGAAATACCCCCTGATATATCTTCTAAAAACAGGTCTGCCCCTATGTCGGGCCAACACTGGTTAAAGAGGCACTCCATTTCCCTTCTCATTTTACTTATCTCTTTATCCATCCAGGGGATCAATTCTGACATGGCAGGATCTCCTTGTTCGTTAGACAGTTAACAATTGAATCTTGTGGAAAAAGATGTTCATCTTTTATCCTTCATCTATTCTCTATAACCACCTGGCACAGGATGACCATCCACATACACCCGGGTTTTATCATCAAGGGCGAACCGGCCCCTCGCGATCATTTCCATGGTCCGGGGAAAGATCTTCCAGTCCCCTGCTTCTTTCAGGCGCTCCTGATGTTCCTCCGCCACCATTGCAAATTTTTCCTTGTTCTTGATTAGCGTTTCCAGCGATTCAGGGAGTGTTACCGGGATAAGGCCTGATACCATTAATAAAGGACCCGAGTCAACGCCTTCATCTGTATAGAGAGTAGAGGACCTCAACACCTTTTCCCCGGCAGAAATGGCATCTTCAACCGCATTATCGCCAATAAATTTTCTCCGGCCGTCAGGGAGAGATATGGAAAGATCCGCAGGATGAACGTTTACGCATCTATTTAGGGTAATATAACTCATATACCCGCCTAAGGCAATTACATCGATCTCAAAGGCCTCTACCAGTCTCTTGGCTGTCCGGTCATATTCTCTCCTGGCGGCCATCCCCCCTGGGGTCCCAACACTTCTCTTAATGGATCTCGTGGTATGGAAGGCCCTGATGTCATAGCTGAAATAGGAAAGACCGTTTTCAAATGCGATCCTTTCTCCGGCAGATTGGCCGTCCGAGCGGTCGCTGAATATAAAGATAGTTTCAAAGGGTGCTCTTCCTTCCCGGGCGGCCAACCTTTTTTCGTATTCCAAAAGCCTCATGATATTTGTGCCGGAACCTGACATAAAGGCGGCTACTCGCATGGGTCTGCCCTCTTTTTCAGGGTCAAAAATGGGTGTAATCGTCATTTATAGTTCTCACTTTCGGAATCTTCTATAGGCGAATGGCAGATGTCTTTCACGCATTTCCCAGATGATTAATGGAAAGGCTCAAGGCATTGTTTTCAATCCCTCAATTCCTCAATCCCTAAATTCGCAATTCCGGTTTATCCGGGTTAACCATGTCTATCCCTAAGCCTTGCGCCCTGTGCCTTATGCCTCATCATCGATCAACATCTCAACCGGCTTCAGGTGATAGGGGGTTCCCTGTTCGATAGCCGCAAGGACGCTTCCTCCGCCTGTAAAATAATAGGAGTCGGGGTCATCCAGACCGGCCATGTAGATCCCGGGGCAGAGATTTCGGAGTTCCTGCAGCGTGTCTCCACCGGCAAAGAGCTTGGAGGCATAGCTATTATCGGCAATCAATCGATACAGGGCCTGGGATCCCTCAAAAAAGAGGGGCATAAGTCCCATGACGGCATTCACAAAAATCGTCCTGGCAGAAGTGATTACATCCACAACCCTTTTGTCCTGAAAAGATTCAGGGTCTATATCGAGGATGTATTTGATAACCTCTCCCTGTTTCAGGTTATCAACTCGGATGGATCGATATTGCCCTTCAATCCTCTCCTCTGTACTCTCCGATTCCACGAGATATGGCATTTCCAGAATCTTGTTTTCCTCTCTGTCTAATTCAACAAGTTCCATTGCAAGGGCCCTGTCTTCATCTGACACACCGGCAATATCCACCCCGTATTTGGCAGAAAGAAAGGTGTTATACATCAGCCCACCAAGAATAAGATGGTCCACCCTGTTGAAAAGAGCCTTGAGGGGACCGATTTTTGTGTCGTATTTTGCCCCGGCAACTATCGCCACAAACGGTCTTTCAGGTTCAAGCACCCTGTGAAGATTCATCAGCTCCTTCTGGAGCAGAATGCCCGCAAAGGAGGGCAGCTTAGCCGCAATATCATAGGTTGACGCATGGGCGCGCCACGAACCGAATGCATCATTAACATAAAGGTCTGCAAGGGTTGAAAGCTCCTCTGCTAAAATTTCCCTCTCCGGACCTTCTGACTGCTCACCCTGAAACCAGCGTGAATTGGGGAGATAAATCATCCCTATTTTCCCCTCCCTCAGATCTTCAACGGCCGGTCCTATGGACTTGTCCATATGGGTAATTCCCCTGTCAGGATCTATTGGGAACTCCTGTATATGAATTTTAACAGGAAGTTTCTGTTCCAGGTACTTGACGATGGGTTCGATGGACTCCCCCTTTCTGCATACGATGCTGCCGGTTTTTTTGTCTTTGGGTCTCCCCACATGGGTTATCAGGATCGGTTTTCCCCCTCCCGCGGCGATGGCATAAAGGGTTCCAATGGTGGCATCAATACGGTAAGGGTCTTTGATTTGACCTTTTTTAACCACATTATGATCCACCCTTAACAGGACAGTCTTTCCTTTAATGGGAGCTTGTTGTATAAGCCTCAGACGGGGATCCAGCTTGCCCTTTTCCATTTGGAATCCTCTCTAATTTGGATTATGAGATTCACATCACTCCTAATCAGTTGCGAAATTCTTACTGAACGGGGCGAAAAAGTCAAGTTGCGAATTCCAATTCTTACCTTAAGGAGCCATAACCATGATCGTACGAAATATAAATGACAAGGAAGTGATGGATACCACATATCTCGCCCATGGCGGGGCCATCGCCCAGATGATTTTAGACCGACGGATCTTGAAAGAGATCGGCTTTTTAGCTATTGCGAGCTTGAAACCGGGCAAGGAAATTGAGGCCCATGTGGACCCGATGGAAGAGATTTATTTCGTTCTAAGCGGGTCGGGCGAAATGAAGGTGGATGAGGAGGCAAGGGAGGTAAAACCGGGAGATGCTGTTTGGGTCCCGGTGGGGTCCAGTCATGCGCTCCTGAACGACGGTGAGGAGGATTGCCTCATTCTGGTTGTTGCATCCCAAGCTGAGTAGGAGAGCCCCTTGAACGTCCTTATTATCAGACCAGGCGCCTTAGGAGATACCCTCATGTTGCTGCCGGCCCTAATAGATCTCTCGGATAGGGTAACCGTCACCTTTGTGGGCAGGCAGCCTGGTCTCGATTTTATCCAGCCCTGGGTCCATTGTGCAATGGATATGGAGAGATCCGGCTGGCACAGGCTTTTCACAAATAGAACAGAAGGGGAGGGTCTACCCGTCTCGAATGCAAAAATTGCAGCTGCTTTTTTTAACGATCAAGATGGGGTCATCCGCAATAACCTGCGATCATTTCTGCCTGATGCCACTGTCCATCTCTTCCGAGCCTTCCCATTGGAAGGTGAGAATCTCCATGTGGCCAGATATCTGGCCGAATGTCTGAAATCCGCGGGACTCCCGGTTGATCCTGATAGATCAATGGAGGCCATACAACGCGGTATCCTTCGTGAGAAATATGGTTTATCCCCAAGGCTGAACAAGATTGTATTGCACCCGGGCTCCGGCTCTTCAGAGAAAAACCACCCCCCCAAGTTCTGGTCAAATCTCATCAAGCGACTTTGCAGTGAAAACGACTTCGGCAGTCTCAAGCCTGTTTTTCTTTTGGGGCCGGCAGAGGAATCGCTTCAGTCCTACTTTAAGGATACTCTTGAATATGAGGGTGCTCAGATAATTTTTTGTCCGGACAAAGAACGCCTCATTAAGACACTCAATAAGGCGGCTTTATGCTTGGGGCATGACAGCGGTATAACACACCTTTCCGCTATGCTCGGAACTCCTACGGTTGCGCTCTTCAAGAAAAGCGATGCCGTACAGTGGGGTCCATTAGGGCCTAAGGTGACTGTGATTCAAAACCAAGAACCCGGCAGGGAACTTATTGAGAGCATACTTAAGGCTTTAAGAGATTTTCTTGGTATACCCGGCTAGTGTCGATCCACAAATGGCTATTTTCCACAATTTCAGCGTCAGACTCAAAT
>DAOVUP010000051.1 GCA_030632525.1 Desulfobacteraceae bacterium
AATCGAAAAGTTCAGGATTTTGAATAATATTCTTAGGGCTAAGTGCTTACAATAATTCAAAATCCATGGAATACTGATTTCTGAGCAGCTCTACCTCTTGATCACGAGCAGTGAATAGGGATGCTTCAGGGGGAGCCGAGACAGAAACGCCTATTTTATGGCCACCCGCCATTCCCGACCCCATCACCCCTCTTCTGCAATCCATGGCGTAAACGCCGCACATCTTATCGCCGCCAACGATTTTCTCCCCAGCAAAGTCTGCAAAGGTCAATATGCGCTGGTGGCTATCGTTGTATTCAGGGATTTTCAGTGGAAGAGGGGGTAGAAACTCAGGTCTGACCGCAGCAGCTCCCAGGTCCGGCACAACTGGAAGGAGGACCCTCACTGCCACAGCACCGCTCCGCCGCACTTTCAGGGAATCTCCCTGTCGGACTTACGGCAGCATGTGCGGACAACAGCTTTTTGAGGTTCCGGCTTCCACACTTCCCGCAGACAACCAGTTCCATCTCATGATTGGCCATCAGAATCTCGGTATTATGACCGCAATCACTGCATTCATACTCGTAAATGGGCATGCGTACCTCTCTCTATACCAAACAGTTTACATTTTTCCTTATACAGCGAATGCCGGTGAAGCCAAATGAACATCAATGACACCCTATCTACCAGTGTCCTTCCACATTTGCCGCATCAGACAGAGGCAGTTTTCCATCAAGATAGGCCTGAACCGCATCTCTCACCGTACCAGTAGCATCATTGGCCACCCCTATTTTTGCTGCGTTCATCGCCTTGAAGGCATTCGGTCCACAAAATCCGGTCAGCAAGACATCTGCTTTCGTATCGCTGACCATCCTGGCTGCCTGAATGCCGGCGCCTTTGAGGGCATTCACGTTTTCCTTGTTATCGATGACTTCAAATTCAAGCGTTTCCGAATCAACAATAATGATATAAGCGGCCCTTCCGAACCGGGGATCAACCTCAGAATCGAGATCGGTTCCTTTTGACGTTATGGCTATTTTCATCTCTCTCCTCTCTATCTCTGTCCTCTTTCCTGTATCTCCACGGTTTTCTCCTGGTACTGTTCCAGGGCCTTATGGAGGGTTTTGATTGCGAGACGTGCACAATGGATCTTCTGGTCGGGCATTTTTTCGAGTTCTTTATAAAGAGCTTCCAAATCGATATTTTTGGCCTCTTCCAACGTTTTACCCTTGGCGAGATCTACTACGGCACAGCCGGAAGCCACCGCCCCTGGACAGCCGAGAACCTGAATCTTGGCATCGCTTATCCTGTTGTCCTCTATATTCATGGAGATCTTCATGGTATCTCCACACGGCCCGGTAAGATCCCAGGTCTGATCTGCCGCCTCGATAACACCTATATTTTCGACTTTCTGAAAATATTGAATCGCCCTGTCCGAATACCCGGATTCGGAGAGCATCTGATATACATCATCCGTGGGTTTCTGCTTCTCCATCAATAACAAACCTCTTTCTCAAAAAAACAATTCTCGCAACGATTAATTATTCGCACCGCCGCCACCGCCACAGACTTCATCGTCACTGATCATGGCGAGTTTTCCATCGATTAGATCCTCGACCACCGCCCTGATCTGCGATCGAACTGCATCATGATACACATCAACCCCGGCCTGTCTGAATCCCATCAGGGGCCGCATGCCGATCCCGCCCACAATCAGGGCCTTGACATTATGACTTGCCAATAGATTCACAGGGACCATACACCCACCCTGAACATGTTCCCCGTTTTGAATGGTCGTTACCTGCTTAATCTCCCCATCTTCAACATCCACAAAGGTAAAAACGTCGCAGTGGCCAAAATGTCCCGACCGTTCACCGTCGAGACCGCCCGGCGCCATACTCGGTATAGCAATTCTTCCAGTTTCCATACTAAATAAACCTCCTCAAGCTAAAATTCTCTGAAATTCCTCCGTTTGATCTAAATGTGATTGGGCTTCTCCCTCACCTGAGACGTGAAGGCCCTAATCAAAGGATAAAGAGCATTTTTCGTGCCAAACTAATATTGGAATGATGTGGACGATAACATATTGAATTAAACGCTTGATTCCGTTATGAATACGTATCAGAGGAAAGAAAGAGATAAGAAAATGCCTTCTCATAATCGCAATAAGAGGATGTCTGGCATTGCAATATTGCAAACGTTAAAAATTCGGCTCCATATGGACTGGCAGATTAAAGATCTGCCTGGGAATACAGAGTAAATTCCCGATAATTGCAATAGGAAAAATCTTATTATTCGATCAATTTTCTGAACTGGCATGACTATTGCTTCGTTTATTGGGCAAATAGCGCTGACCGGGATAGGAGGTATCTATGCTTAACTTATTATTGGTGAGCCCAAAAAGGGAATCTTTGTCCGATCTGGCTTCGGGTCTGGTTGAACATGCAGATGTAAGTGTATTGTGGGCGGAATCCGGAAAGAAGGCCCTGGAGATTATCTCAGACACAATAGTCCATATGGTAATAGCGGACGAAAAACTCGGGGATATGACAGGTCTCCAACTGGCCGAGAAACTCCTGAAAATTAACCCCATGATCAACTGTGCGATTATAAGCCCCCTTTCGGCTGAAGCATTTCACGAAGCAAGCGAGGGGCTGGGGATTATGGCACACTTACCGGTCAAGCCTGGTAAGAAGCAGGCTGAAGGACTATTGAACAAACTGAAAAAACTGAAGGGCCTCGAGGCCGGGGTTAAAGATGCGTGATCGATGAGACATGAATGAGAGGGCGGTGATCTCCTAAGACCACCGCCCCTTTCGCCTTTGAAAACCTTACAAAGAGTCGAAACTCTGTGGGAAGAGACCGACAAAGAGATTATTCTGAGGAGTCTTTGTGCAGATCCTCAATACGTCGGTTGATTTGGTGCAACTTACTCTTTATGGAATTCGCCTCAGCCCTGAGCATATCGACCTCTTCTTCAGGTCTCATGGAGTAGCCATAATCGTACGTTGGCACAAATTCGGCTCTCGAAGCAGAAAAGAATGTTCGAGGCGCAAAAGCTCGGCCAAGCCCTCTGCCCCGGGCAGCTCCTCTTCCAACACCCGCACCCCGGCCAAAACCTCGGCCAAATCCAGACCCGTACTCGGCCTCGTTAGGGTTGCAGAACCCACGGCCTCCGCCAGTCATCGATCCTTCACCACGAGGCCCTTTACCATTAAATCCAGGCATGCAAATCACCTCCTTTCAAAATGCTGATGCACGACCGCGCCGTCGCCGTCTCTGTCTGTTCGGCGGCATATCAAAGTCACCGCCTTCTATTCTCAGGACTTTTCCCATGACCAAGGCTTCGGCCACAATCCTTCTTGCTTCGCCTAAAATCCTCCCAAAGGTCTGACGAGAAACACTCATCCGGTTAGCGGCCGTCTGCTGATCCAGTCCTTCAAAATCATTCAGCCGGATCGCTTCCAGCCCTTCAACGGGAAGGACCACCTCCTGTCTCCCCCACGGTGGAAATCTGTTTGGCTGAAACCCATCTACGAGGGGGGGGACTTGAACAAACCTGCGCTTGCGCGGTCTGGGCATCATTTGCTCCTCTCTATTATGAGCTTACGCTCATAATATAAGAAATATCCTTCTCTTGTCAACCACTTTTTTGAGCATATGCCCAAAAAGGATTATTCAGCAGTCTGAATTGTGTGTGTGCTGCCTCGGAATTTGCAAGAGGGAGAGCCCCGGATGAAATCTTAGAGATCGACCTTGAACGCCCAGGAGTATAACAGCGGGCACTGGAATTGGCTCAAACACAGCAACTGATTTTTATCAGCTACTTTGGGCCAATGGGGTTTATCGTGATTTCATATGCTATCAGGCAGGTTAAAGCAAATTCTCCAAAACAAAGTGCCGTTGTTTGAGTGCTCCACGGTGGAACCTGACCCAATTACTTGCATAAAAGCCTTCTATGTAGGGGAATTTCAGACGTCCGAATTCTGTTGGGGAAAAATTGTCCCACTCGATATCTTTTTTCCGTCTCGGTCCGAGTGCCTTTTTACGCCACGCTAATTTATCATAGTCAAATTCATTTTCAATGAAAAGATCGGCAAACTTCTCGCGCCACATCTTACATCGTTTCTCCTGGTCAAACTCCGGGCTCTTGAGAAGATCATAAATCGGTTCGGCCAGATTTCCCCAGGGAATAAGTGCTGTCGAATCGTCTTTTTCAACATCGGTGAGCAGTCTGTGAATTTCCTTGCAGGCCTTTAAAAAATCATTGCTATTTTTACGTTCGGATGTGTTTTGCTGGCCTTTGCGACGGTATTTCCACCTCAATTGGGGTTGGTCAGGATATGAGCCTGCCTGAGCATGACCTACCTTTGGCATGGTATCCAGATAAATATTTTCGAGTTTCAAATGCCTCCAATGGTTGTCTTCAAAAACGTGAATATTCTCGACGTCGTTTTCACTGTTCAATCGGCCCGAAAACCATTTATGCGACCAACTATCCGCAAATGTATGAAGCGCTATCCCCATACTAATGGGCCGCGATGCGGTATCTGTTTCGCTGCAGGCATGATCCCATACCATATGTACGAATTTCGAGCCTGGTGCTGTGAGAAAAGTGTCGCCCGGTTTTCGAATGGGCCTTGCAGGTAGAAAATGAAATGGGATGTATATCTTTTTTTGTACGGACCAGTCAAAGGCTTCGAGCCCATAGTGGGCGGTTCTCACCGGCTCAAAAATCATCTTTCCCACTTGAAAGGGTTCGCTTTCCGTTGAATCATCCACGTATTGGGAGGCATAGGCGATCGTCAAGGCCTGCTCTTCATTGAAACCGCCAGCCCGGGCCAGTACAGCAATGCCATAAAAATGAAGATCGATTTTCATATCCATCCTCCCTGGTCTCGGACAGGCTCCTAAAACCTACCCATCTTGTGAAGATAATGATAGGCCACTATCCCTGCTGTGGTAGAGAGATTCAAACTGCGAACTTTACCCCAGATCGGTATGGCATAGCAGGGATAAGATTCTCTAATGGAGGAAGGCAGACCTTTGGTCTCCTGGCCAAAGAGAAGATAGTCACCCCGGTCAATTTTTGCCTCGGTGTAGGCCATTGATGCATGGCGGGTAAGGGCCACCATTTTCCCCCTTCCATCCATATGAGCCAGGAATGCTTCAAAATTAAGATGGTGCCGGACATCGACTTCGTGCCAGTAGTCTAACCCTGCCCTCTTGAGATGTCTGTCATCGACCTTGAAACCCAGAGGATGAATCAGATGCAATCGTATTTCAGCGGCCCCGCACAGCCGGGCGATGTTTCCGGTATTGGCGGGTATTTCGGGCTGATAAAGGACCACATTGAGGTGGGGATCCTCGAGCGTTCTGTGCCTGATCTTGGAGATATCACGGGTCATAAAACAATCATGATTCAATCGTTCGCGGGTTCAGAGGTTTTCCCGCCATGCGGGGTTCAGGGTTGCACTGCTATTCGAGGAGTAGTTTTTTTCGATCGATTTCATAACCGTTACCAACCCGTCGCAATTCCAGGTTAAAGTCCACGCCTTTCCTGGAAAGCTTTTTAACGCCGTTGATAGTGTAAAACTGGAGATATTCAGGTTCGTATGGGGCCTCATAAAGCTTGATCTCTTTGTACTCCTTTCCCTGCAGGGCTTTCCGTTTAAGAAATTTATAGTCATAAACTTTTTTGAAGGTGACATCGCCAATGGGGCCATAGTTGATTTCGTCCCCGTAGAGCCAGCTATAAAAATCCTTCCGGTTGTTTTGTGCCCATATCTCCTGGGCCACCCGCGATTTGGTATGGCGATAGGCAATATAGTACTGGACGCCCAT
The DNA here is from genome assembly GCA_030632525.1 of Desulfobacteraceae bacterium. Lineage (GTDB taxonomy): Bacteria > Desulfobacterota > DSM-4660 > Desulfatiglandales > Desulfatiglandaceae > Desulfacyla. The sequence continues at coordinate 5,824 of DAOVUP010000051.1, forward strand.
CACCTGATCGTCGCCGTCGCCTTTCAGATCAAACACGTCGTAGAGGTGAGATAGACTCCGGTAGTGCATGATCCCTTCCATTCCCTTTGAAGTGGAGGGGAGCATTTCCCTGGTTTCTGTCAAATGACCGGCATTGAGACGTGTACAGCCATGGGAAACAGGGCCCCGGCTCGCAATTGCGACTCGATTATACGGTTTTCCGTTGCGACTTCCCTCGGTGATCTTTCTCCACTCTTTTGGCAACAACTTGTGTCCGGGTATCCAGCAGCTAATGCCGGGGTTATGGATAGCGTTGTACGCCCTGCCGCCCCCATACTGGTAAGGGAGCATTGGCATCATCCCATAATAACCCGCTGAAGATATATAGTCTACCGTTCCCAAAAATCCCTTGCCATGCTTGCGGGGGATCAACGACCATACACCGGTGGTAGTGTACATGGGGATGACGTTTCCGTTATAGGTCGTGGTGACGTCATATGTGCCGGCAGGATATATTGAGGTAAACTCATAATAATCCAGGACATCGTCAGTTATAGGATAAATCTTGTCTGTAATGGAGTGGAAAAACTCCTCGGCCAGGGGTCTGAAGGCAGCCATATTGTCTGATCGGGCCAGATGTTCGAGCTGAGTGAAGACAGCATCCTGTTCTTTACTCAACTGGTGCAGGAAGATACGATGGGGAAAAAAGTCGTTAATAAGGTCCAGTTTGGCCTTCAGAGTCTGCGGTTTTGGGGAAGCCTTTAGTAGCTTGGCAAAATCCTCTGACATCTTATTGAAATCTTTTTGTATATGAAAAAGACGCCCGGGAGCCAGCTTGTCCATATAGGTCAGGTTCAGCTTTCGCCATTCCTCAGGGGTCATGTCAGCCCTTTTCTTGACAAGTTCATGCAGCTTTTCTCTCATCACTTTATCATGATATTTTTCCCAGGACGTGTTGGATGTCAACTTAATGATCTTCCTATCAATGACCTCTTTGTAGAGATCGTGCCTTGCCACCTGATCGGGTAAGTAGTTGTCAATGGTCTTATCTGGAAGAATCATGCGAATACGGATCTGATTGCCTCGCCCCATATGTATCTTTATCCGTTCCTTATCCTGTACTCGCGGGACAAACCCGGTATAAAAGTTGGGGTCATAGTTGTTAAAAAATACCCCGTAGGGCTCACCGTTGGTCCACCGATCTCGACTTAGAGCAGAGGAAAATCCGGGGAGCATCCACATCATCAATAAAACGAAACAAATCACTAAACATAGCCTTTTGATCATCTGTTATCTCCTTTGGCGTTTGTTTGATGGTCGCATCTTTTAACCGGTCTATAACGGTTATTCTTCCTTTAACCTCAGGTTTGATATTACCCCCTAGGTGCTTTATGTATTCTACCAGAATGTTTCTTTGAAAAGTTGAGGAATTGAACCTGTCAACGGCTTTCAGAAAAACCTTATACCCGTCGCCGCCACTTCCTAAATAGGAATTGGTTACGATTTTGTAAGTCTTATCCGGATCAATCGGATTGCCATCAATGAGGATATTTTCACATGTCCCGGTGCCACGGTTAATAGTAAAGCTAATGCCATTAGATACCTGCGGAAAGGCGCCATTACCGGGTTGTACTGTGGCCACGTAGTCAAAGAGGACCTGAATGTCATTACCCTTCAAACTCAGGACAACTGCAGTACTGTCAAAAGGGAGCATGTCAAAAATCGTCTTTTTTATGATTGGCCCTGCAGGTAGAGTAGCCCTGATAGCGCCCCCGTTTTGAAACGCGAAATCGGGATTGAATTTTCTCATATACCACAATAGAGAATCAGCAACCAGGTCTCCGAGAGCGGTCTCCCTCTTTCTCTCTTCCTTGTTCCAAAACGTCCTTTCTGCATAACCGATTCTCTCTGATAAAAATGCCTCGACCTTATCAACATAGGGCTGCAACAATTTCAGGAGTTCTTTATCCTCTTTTATCTCTTTGCCGATGAAATAATAGTCAGTGGTCCCATCCGATTTCTTTACGATTCTTTTAAGGTTAATCGGAATCAATTCCATCTTGAAATCGATCACCTTTCGGTCCCGTATCCAGAGATCGATGCGTCCTAAAACAAGCCCC
>DAOVUP010000078.1 GCA_030632525.1 Desulfobacteraceae bacterium
GAAATCTCTGAGATTACTGGGCACCGTGGGCGGACCGAGCAATCCCGAGGCCTGGGACTGGTATTACCGGGTCATGGGTGAAGATCGCTGCCCCATCGTGGACACCTGGTGGCAGACAGAGACAGGGGGCATCATGATCACTCCCATTCCCGGAGCCATGCCCATGAAACCGGGATCCGCCTCGCATCCCTTTTTCGGAGTGGATGCCGTGGTACTCAGGGAGGACGGGACAGAAGCCGAACCCAACGAGGGAGGACACCTGTGCATCAGGAAACCCTGGCCCGGTTTCATGCGAACCGTCTTTGGTGATCCTGAGCGTTTTAAAAAGACCTACTTCAAGGATTATCCGGGCTACTATTTCACCGCCGACGGCGCCAGGCGTGATGAGGACGGTTATTTTTGGATCATGGGCCGGGTGGACGATGTGATCAATGTCTCAGGCCACCGGATGGGCACGGCAGAGGTGGAAAGCGCCCTTGTATCCCATGAAGCAGTAGTGGAATCTGCTGTGGTGGGGTTTCCCCATGAAATAAAAGGCCAGGGAATTTATGCATTTGTGACCCTCAAGCAAGGTTTTGAGCCTACAGATGAATTAAAAAAGGAACTCATACAGCACGTGAGAAAGGAGATCGGCCCCATTGCCTCGCCGGACAAACTCCACTTTACAACAGCCCTTCCCAAGACCAGGAGCGGGAAGATCATGAGAAGGATATTGAGGAAAATCGCCGAAGGTCAGCTTGACCAGTTTGGAGATATCTCCACCTTAGCCGAGCCCGATGTAGTAGATAAGCTGGTGGAGGGGAGACAATAACCTGGTTTCATTCAGACATTATTTAGACCTTGTGAATAGGAAAGATCTCCTTCTGGATAAAACCTGCCACCCTCCGGGCTTCTTTAAAGGCATTTTCTTTTACTTCACCCTCAGTGTGGTAAGGGTGGTCGTAGAGACTGCCAACCTCCTTTTCCGGCCCGAACATCATCCCTCCCACAAGACCGGCAAATTCGTCCTCCGGCTCCACGTGATTCAGTATGGACCAGGCCAAGGTCCAGCACCTGGCCGTTCGGTAGAGATCGTAACCCCCTCCTCCAAGGGCAAGGATCTTAGGGCATATGGCCATCATTTCCTTGACGGCCTTCTGATAACTGTTGTTGGTCAGCTTGTGGTGGGTACGGGGGTCAGAGATTAAAGCGCCATCCCCGATTTCGGCGACGATGAGATCGGGCAAAAAAGACCTGACCAGAGGCAAGACTGTTTCTTCAAGGGCAACCCCGTACACCTCGTCGTCGGTCCCCGGTTCCAAAGGAAAATTGACCGTAAAACCCTTTCCGTCTCCTTCCCCGGTCTCGGTCTCAAAGCCTGACCAGGGATAAAGAGTTCTGCCGGTTTCATGGAGGGAGATCACCAAGACCCTCGGGTCCTGGTAAAAGGCATTTTGGACACCATTTCCGTGGTGGGCGTCCAGATCTATGTACGCGATCTTTAAATCAGGCATTCTGCCGAGAGCATACATGATAGCGATGGCGATGTCGTTGATATAACAGAAGCCTTCAGCGTGACCCGGCATGGCATGGTGGAAACCCCCTAAGGGATTAAAAGCCGCCACGGCTTCCCCCTTCATAATGTGGTCCATGGCCGCATGTGTCCCCCCCGCTGCCAATAAAGACCATTCGTAAACCCCTGTAATAATAGGGTTGTCCAGGGTGCCCAGACCGCGTTTTAGCATCTCGGGATCCACCTTATCCTCTGTGGCCTTCTGCAGAAGCTCAAGGTAGGCGGATTCATGAAAAAGGGAAAGGAGGTTTATGGGCAAGGCCTCAGGTTCCAGTATCTTCATCCAGGGATAATTCATGACCCCGTAACGGGTACAGAGGTCGTAGGTCTTGGCCGCCCTCTCCGGTTTAAACGGATGATCAGACCCAAAATCAAACCAGCTCATCTCATCCGAATAGACGAAGATTGTCTCTTCCCTGCTAACGTTGTCTTGTTCCTCGGGTCTCATTTCGGTCTCCACTTAATCAGATAAAATATCATATGGCAAGAATTCGGGTCAATGAAAAAGGATGGGTAGCCGTTTACGGCTTGAAATTAGAAATTGGAAATTAGAAACTGGAGGGATTGGCCCAAAATTGAATGCGTTCATCAACAGCACAAAAGCATGAAGACCAAATTTCTAATTTCTAATTTCTAATTTCAACGTTCCGTGAACGTTTACCTTTTTTTTGACATCCTTGCGAAAATAGTCTAATGACATAAGAAATAGGAGACATTTACCCATGTCCTGGATACGTAGAATCAGCAGGCTTTCCAGAGTGGAAAAAGAGGGATTTTACCGGGGTCTAATACCCCCTTTGCTCTATCATCGTTTCGGAATCGACCCCCTTTCCCTATGTAATGAAAAAGGGGATAAGGTAGTGCGATTTTTCTCCCCTCAGGGCGACAGTACCTGTCTGGTCGAGGTTAAGCTGACAGACGCGGAAGAGCCCCTCTATTCTATCCAACTGACGGATTCAAACGATTTTACGCAGATAGACTGGGACTTTGTGGTTGTCAATGATCCCTCTTCTCCCAAATTCAACACCCATATCGACCATGAGGGAACGGACACATTATTTGGCTGGGCTTCCAGGAATCTTCCCGAGGAAGAAAATGCCATAAAGGCCGGTCTTTTCCCCGGACAGGCCAGAAAAGGGATGGGGTTGACCGCGGAGATCATAGGTCTGGTTGAATGTTTTTGCCGGGTCTTTGATATAAAAAGCATTCGATTAGAAGCGCTTTTTTATCATAATGCGATTACTTATGAAAGACACGGCTTCAGCTACTTCAGCGGTTATGCCCAGATGAAAAGGATACATGAGCTGTTTCAGCCCGGGGAAAAACTCTACGATAAGCTGGATAATAGCACACCGTTCCGAAAACCCGAATTTGCTAACACCGTCAGGGGTCGTAGCTGGGCCATCCATGACAGCATCCTTATGGAGATAGATGATGACCTACTCGATGAAGGGTGGGTGTCGCCCGTGATGTACCGGATGGTGGGAAAACCGAGAGGTATGGTCACCTTTCCCGACCCAACATATTGAGACCTTTGAAAAATGCCCCGACTCCTTACTTAATACTAGGACCGATATGTTCATCCCTCTCTTCCGCGATTGGAAAATCCGCACAAAACTCATCAGCGTAACCCTTTTTGTGGTTCTCGTTCCTCTCCTCTGTGTCGCAGTTCTCTCCATGAACCGTTTTGGTAAGGCCCTGAAAACCGCATCCGATGAAAACCTGGAGCACCTGGCCAGGAGCGTCTATTCCATGTGCAAGGTCCATCAGGAGGTGGTGCAAGAGAAAGAACGAATCGTACATTTCCTTGATGAGGAGATTAAAGAGATCAAAGTGGGAGATACCGGTTATATATACATCATAGACACCGAAGGCGTTCTAAAGATCCACCCGGCCAGAGAAGGAGAAAATATTCTCGATTTGAGAGATTCGTCAGGCTTTCAATATATCCATGCTATGATAACAGATGCCCTGGCCCTTGGAAATGGCGTAGTAGGGACTATCCGCTATCCTTGGATGAATCCGGAGTTGGGAGAGCAAAGCCCGAGGCAGAAGATTAACAAGTACATATACTTCAAGCCCTGGAACTGGATAATTGTGGCCGGGACCTATGAAGACGAGATCTATCACTCCCTGTATGAGACCGAACACTTTATCATTTTTGTCGCCCTCGGGGCTCTCTTACTGGTATTTTTCCTCGTTTTTACCCTTTCGAAAGTCCTGACAAGACCTGTTCAGGAACTCACGGAAATAACCACCAGGATGGTTGGAGGAGATCTTTCTCAAAGGGCCCACATCCATGGGGCCGATGAGATCGGCATCCTGGGAGTATCCTTCAACCGGATGATAAGTCAGATCCAGAATTACACCTCCAACTTGGAAAAGATGGTAGAGGCCAGGACCGGGGAGTTAAAGGAATCAAGAGAAAAATACCGTGACATTTCCCGATTTCTGAACAACGTCCTTGACAGCGCAACCATGTACGCAATCATGGCCCTGGACTTTTACGGAAACATCATTGAGTTCAACAGGGGTGCGGAAAAACTTTTTGGATGGAAAAAGGAAGACGTCCTTAATAACAAGAATATCAACATCACCATTCTTCCCGAGGACCGCAGAAAAGGGATTCAAAAAGAGATGTCCAAACGGACCAGGATTGAAGGGGTCTGCGAACTCGAGATGTACAGGGTTAGAAAAAGCGGTGAGCGTTTTCCAGCACACACAACCGTTACGGCCATTAAGGATCCCTCTGGGAAAGCTACGGGATTTGTGGAGATCGTTCGTGACATCACCCTGAGAAGAAGGCTTGAGAAAGAGCTGCGAGAAACCAAGGAATTCCTTGAAAATGTCATGGAAAGTTCTGTTGACGGGATTCTGACCACAGATCTAAAAGGGAAAATAACATATCAGAACCGTGCAATGGAGGAAATATTAGGCTACCCGAAAGAGGAAGTTCTGGGAGAACATATCTCCCGGTTTTACGTCAGGGGAATTCAACAGGCCAGAGATGTCATGGCCCTCCTCCAGAAAGAAAAAAAGACAGTACATTACGAGATAGAGGTTAAGGGGAATGAAGGGGAGGTCCTGACAATCCTGACCTCGCTTTTTCTGCTTCGAGACGAGGAGGCTAACGTTATCGGTACGGCAGGAATCTTCAAAGACATCACCGAACAGAAGCGTCTGGAGGCCAGGCTCAAGGCCACTCAGGCAAGTCTTGTTGAGGCATCCAAAATGAGAGCCCTCGGAGAACTGGTGGCCGGCGTTGCCCACGAACTGAACAACCCCCTCATGGCCTCGCAGACCATCCTGCACGTGATTTTCAAAAACCTTCCTGACGATTACCCGGAACGGGAGCGATTAGAAATCATCCGCAAGTGTAACGACCGCATCGAGAAAATTGTTGAACATCTCAGGGAATTTTCCAGACAGACCAAACCCGAGTTTAAGGAAATAGATATAAACCAACCAATAGAAAATGCCCTGATAATTACCGGACAGCAGCTCCTCAACCATAATATCTCAATCGTTCGGAAACTCTCCCAAAACCTGCCAAAGGCCATTGGCGATTCAAACCAATTGGAACAGGTCTTCCTTAATCTAATTTCCAATGCCAGAGATGCCATGGATGAAATAACAGGGCCCAAGGAGTTGACAATCCTCTCATATATGAGTGAATATGATGAGCATCCCATGGTGGTTGTCTCGGTGCAGGACACGGGTGAAGGAATTCCTGAAGAGAATCTTAATAAAGTGCTTGAGCCTTTCTTCAGTACCAAACCGGTGGGAAAGGGTACTGGTTTGGGTCTTTCCCTCTGCTTCGGTATCATAGAGGCCCATGGCGGAAAGCTCGAAATCGAGAGTCAACACGGTAATGGAACAGAGGTGAAGGTTCTTCTTCCAGCTAAAGAGACGGGAAAGGAGTAAGTTAAAATGGCAAAAGCTATTCTTATTGTCGATGATGATGAACTGGTCCGCATTGCGCTTTATGAGCTCCTCAGACCTGAGGGTTATGAGGTCCATCCTGTCCCCAGCGGCCCCGAAGCCCTCAAGAAACTCGATCAGAACGACTACGATCTATTAATGCTCGATATCATCATGCCTGAGATGGATGGTTTTGAACTTTGTAAGCAGATCCGGGAGAGAGAGGACTGCAGGGAAACTCCGATCGTATTTTTGACGGCCAAGAGCCGGGATGAAGACAGGGACCAAGGGATTGAGGCAGGAGCAAACCTCTTTTTATCCAAACCGATCTCCCCTGATAAGCTTCTCCAGATTGTATCGGATACCATTGGTTGACAATCAGATGCAAATCCCAAAGGTCTGGAGTAACTGGTCAAAAGCTCCATCACGGTCCATCAGTTCCGTAAAACGGCGAACCTTGAGTTCATCCTGAATGGAAAGGGTGGGAGTACTCTGTTCCAGACGCTCCAAGACAGGAAAGGTGTCCCCTTTTACTAAGATCAGCGGAACGTTTACCTCTTTGGCCGCCGCCAAGAGCTGAGGGGCGGGATTTCGGCCACCGGTTAAGAGTATCCCAGCAATGGGTCTAAGACCCTGGGACTCTCCAGCCTCCATTTCAGGGGGTTGGGGCTTTAAGAGGACGATCTTGTTATAGGCCCTTTTGAACAGCAGAAGCCCCCCCTTCAGATCTGATGATCCAACGGTCATTCCTCCCACCGGTTCCTCGATGCTCTCCTCCCCGCAAAGGAATTCACCATCAAGAATGCCCCTTACCTCCCCGAGGCTTCGAAAAGATAGGAAAGGATCTTCAGGAAGTGCGATTACTGTCGGAATCCCCTTCTTGGCAAGGGATGGGATTGTACGATCTCTGATCTCCTGGAGTTTTGCCTGGGGCACCCGGTTGAGGATAATACCCTTGATCCTGTCTCTGAGGAGAGAACTGGCAGAAAGAATGGAATAAATAGATTTGGCCGTATCCCGATATCTGTCAACGAGGATAAAATCGGTTTCTAATTCGGTGTTAAGCGAAACATCCGAAACATTGTGGGAAGGATCGTCAAGGAAGATGTGCTCGGAGCCCATGATAAGCAAGATGTCTTTCCCCTTCGAAAGCTCCTTAGCGAGAGTTTTAATCTCTTTAAGGACATCCTCAGACTTATCCTTTATACATGTTTCTTCTGAAAGCGGATAGGGGCAGATCCTGTCAAAAGGTTCTTGAAGACCCAACACCTCTTTAAACAAGACAACATCCTGGTCCGTCCAAAATCCATCCAACTTGACTGGATGGGTTCCAAAGGGTTTCAAAAACCCCACATTGAGACCTTTCTCCATAAGTCTTAGGGCTACGGCCCAGGTGAAAAGTCTGTGGCCTGCATGATCTCCTGTAGTGCCTATAAAAAGGAAAGACAAAAGGTTATCCACCCTCCTTTAGTGGACCCTAACGTTGCATAAAATTTGAGTTCAAAACGCTTTAGATTAGGTCAGCAAGGGACGATGGGCCATTTTCAAGGTTGAAAGCGTATTGAACATACGGTGAAGTCTTGAAAATGGCCCAGTGTTTCTTGATGGCCTGATATAGAGCGCGCGTAGCGTTTTTGGGCCAAGGGTTTATGCAATGTTA
>DAOVUP010000282.1 GCA_030632525.1 Desulfobacteraceae bacterium
CGGGATCTCTCGGAGAATAGAGGATAAAGAGGAAAGAGAAAGACTCAAGGGAATTATCAGGAAAATAAGACGTGGGCCACTCGGATTCATTGTAAGGACAGTCGCTGAAGATGGCACCGAAAAGAAATTAGAGGCCGAGATGGGATTTCTCCTGAAACTCTGGGACAACATTCAGGGAAAAATGGAAAAAGGGACAAACCCTAATCTGTTATACAAAGACCTATCTATTACCCTGAGGGCGGTTCGAGATCTCTTTACAAAGGAGGTCGACCGCCTGATTATTGACTCTGATGAAGAGTACGAAAATATAATGGAATTTATCGATACATTCGATCCTACCTTGAAGTACTCTGTTGAGCTTTATGAGGGAGCTGATCCTATCTTCGACGCCTTTGGCATTGAAATAGAAATTTCTCGGGCGCTTGGCAATAAAATCTGGCTAAAATCAGGTGGCTATATTGTGATTGAGCTTACGGAGGCCCTCACAGCAATAGATGTAAATACAGGCAGTTACGTTGGCAAAAGAAACCTGGAAGAAACCATCTTGAAAACAAATCTGGAAGCGGTTAAAGAAATTGCCTATCAGCTTCGCTTCAGAAATATAGGTGGCCTTATTGTTATCGACTTTATTGACATGGAAAAGCCCTCAAACCGTGAACGGGTGTCCATGGTCCTTAAAGAGGCACTGAGCAGGGATAAAGCAAAAACAAATGTCCTTCAGATGTCAGATCTGGGGCTCATTGAGATGACTCGCAAGAGAACCAGGGCGAGCCTGAATCGGCTGCTGAGCAATAGCTGTTTCTACTGCGAGGGACGAGGCACCCTCAAGTCAGCCACTACCATCTGCTACGAGATATTCAGAGACCTGGAAAGAGAGTACGCTAGCCCTGAAGAAGGGGGACAAGTCTATGTCATGGTAAACCCGGAAATAGAAACAGTCTTAAGGGAAGATGAGCAGAAAGCGATTATCGATTTGGAAAAAAGGATAGGCAGGGGAATCAAAATCATCGGCAAAAAAACCTTTCATTTAGAACAATATGAGATAAACCCTTAGCCCATTTTGCGTTTTTTGCGGAGTTCAGACAAACCCTCCTCTATCTCCTTTTTTGTAAAGTTTTTCTGGCACTTCGTGCATTGATACCGCTCTTCCACCATTTCGTCATAGATTAATTCATCAGAAAAATTGACCCCGTGAAACCGGAGAGAAAAATTGTAAAGGGGACTGAAGTCCTTGTTTGAACAGCTATCACACACAAAAAAATCTAAGATGTCAGACATAAGACCTCCTCCATAAACATATCGATTACACAAAACTCGCAACATTAGATTTAGATAAAGACGTTTGAAAGTTGTATCTTCTTTTAACTTTTATTACAATATTTTTTTGCAGTACCAACACAATTCTATCAACATCCCGTTCAACAACAATTGCAGTTTTCTTGATGGATCTATACAGTGGCCAGAACTTGATCGTTAATCGTTGATTAGACGTTAAAAAACTGGTAAAGAGACCGTATCTGAAGGCTCGTTATGTCGTATGAAAAAAACGTCTAATCAAAAAGAAAAAATTAGCAAGGGAGCATTGGGGAAATTTCTGGTCCTTGTCCTCTTTTTGGTTGGGGCGGTCTGTCTTTTCCGGTTTACCCCCATAAAGGATTTTGTCACACCTCAGTCGTTGGATCGTGTGATGGATGCAGCTGGATTATGGGCTCCGGTCGTCTTCATTCTTCTCGAAACCGTTGCCATATCCCTCTTTGTCCCGGCAAGCATCCCGATAATATTAGGGGCCGGACTTTTTGGGGCCGGCTGGGGATTTTTCTGTGGATGGCTTGGGGCGCTGGGTGGCGCCAGCGTCGCATTCTTTGTGGGCAGGACTTTGGGGCGGGGCTTTGTTGCCTCAATAATCGGGGACCGGCTGAAAAAATATGATGATGGAATAGAGAGAAACGGGTTCACCGCGGTCCTTTACCTGCGCTTACTCAATTCTCCCTTTACTCCTATGAATTACGGTCTGAGTCTGACAAAGGTCCGTTTCTGGGACTATTTCTTCGGGACAGGATTGGGGGCTATGGTCTCTATTTTTGTTATCACGTTCTTGAGCGGGACATTGAAAGAGGTGTGGGTCTCCGGCATGTGGGAAAATCTGGTTTCCTTAGAGATCTTTTTTGCGGTAATTCTCTTTATTTTTTCCTTTTTTATCCCCATGATCCTTAAAAGGGTTAAAGGGCAGTCCACTTCAAATTGAAAGGAGCTTAAACAAAAAATGACACCAAAACTGGATGAGTTGTGCGTCAATACTATTAGAATGCTTTCAGCAGACGGAGTGGAAAAGGCCAATTCGGGACATCCCGGCATGCCCATGGGCGCTGCTCCGATGGCATATGTCCTCTGGACCCGTTTTTTACGGCACAACCCCCTCAATCCCAAATGGCCCGCCCGTGACAGGTTTGTACTCTCTGCCGGGCACGGCTCTATGCTGCTTTACAGCCTTCTTCATCTGACAGGGTATGATCTCTCCCTGGATGATCTCAGGGAATTTCGCCAGTGGAAAAGCAGGACACCCGGTCACCCCGAATATCTCCTTACCCCTGGTGTAGAAATAACAACAGGTCCGTTAGGTCAGGGGTTTGCCAGCGGCGTAGGCATGGCCATCGCCGAGCGGTTCCTGGCCGCGCACTTTAACCGTCC
>DAOVUP010000243.1 GCA_030632525.1 Desulfobacteraceae bacterium
AATCGCAACAAATATATTATCCGACCGCCTCAAGGTTCTCGTGGAAAACGGGATTTTCAAAAAAGAGAAAGATGATATTGACGCACGTCGAATCAAATACCGGTTTACCCAGAAGGGGATCGATATTTATACCATCACACTTGCGTTGATGCAGTGGGGAGACCGCTATCTTTCAGATGACGGCGGCCCTCCGCTTACTCTCTACCATAAAACCTGCGGACAGCGTCTTGAGCCCGTAATGAGCTGTGATCGCTGCGGCGAAGCTATCAATGCCCGTGATATAATCTTTGAAGATGGCCTGGCTATTACAAATTCTTCATAGGTAGGTTTTCAGACATTCCTATTACCTTTTTCGTAAGGAAATACCTTGGTGAGGGTTTCGCATACTGGTATAAGCGCGAAAATCGTAAGATTTGTGTTTATGCACTGGCATCATTGAGCCTCTTAACAATATATCAGCAAAATTTAAAGACGCAATATGTGGGGGTAGTGGGGTTCAGGGCAGGCTTGCAGAAGGTATAAAACAGGAGTTGGATTCAGTCATTCAGTAGCTATGAGGATGGGGGCAAAGAGAGAGTTATCAGGCAATACGGCCTTGATTACGGGTTTATGAAAGATGCGATGATCCGGTTCCTTGAGGCTATGACAGATGAGAATATACGCCGGAGAGCTTTCGAATCGGGAGGAAAGATCCGCGCGAAAGATGGTATAAGGCGTGCTGTTCAATTCATTGCGATGGCTGTGGCGGGAAATTTGGCTTGAAGTCTATCAATATTTTGCGTAAAATGGATAACATGAAATCCAGATTTTTAGGGCCTGAAAGAAAGCCGCATTCAGACGCGAACAAACAATAACAGGAGGAAATGAAATGACTGATACTGCCAACGTAAACGGTCTGCCACAGATTACCATGTCAAACACGAAAAAAGAGATGATTGAGGCCTATGGGGCCCCGAAAAAACTCTTAAAAAGGAGTTGAAAATGTCATACGACCTTACTGAAGAACAACAGATGCTCAAAGATACTGTTGCACGCATAGCCAAAGAGCAGATTGCGCCGGGCGCTGAAAAGCGGGATGAAGAGGCAAAATTCCCCTGGGATATGGTGGAGGTGCTCAGAGAAAACGCCCTTTTCGGAGCTGATTTCCCTGAAAAATATGGGGGTTCTGAGATGGGTCTTTTCTCACTCTGTCTCATCATAGAGGAGATCGCCAAGGTGTGCGCATCCACCTCCGTGATACTCATGGTGCATGAACTGGGAACCATGCCGATCATGCTTGCGGGAACCGACGATCAAAAAGAAAAATATTTCCCGAAATTGGCAACGGGTGAACAGCTTGTGGCCTTTGGATTGACAGAGTCAAATGCTGGATCCGATGTCTCCGGTATTAAGACAAAGGCCGTCAAAGATGGTGAGGATTATGTTATCAACGGCACCAAGACGTTCATCTCCCATGCCGATGTTGCTGAGGTGATCTGTATTGCCGCAAGAACAGATACATCCGTGCCTGCTACTAAAGGCACCGGCATTTTCATCGTGGAAAAAGGAACTCCCGGACTTAGCATAGGGAAGCACGAAAATAAACTCGGCATTCGTGCTTCTTCCACTGTGGAGATAATCCTTGAAGATGTCAGGGTTCCGGCCGCAAACATCCTGGGCCAGGAAGGGCTCGGCTTTCCGATCATCATGAAAACCTTGGATCTCACGAGGATCCCGGTTGCAATGCAGGCGGTGGGTATTGCCCAGGGCGCCCTCGATTATGCTGTTCAATACACAAAAGAGAGGACCCAGTTTGGTAAACCGATCTTCTCTTTCCAGGGTCTTCAGTGGATGATGGCAGACATGACAACCCAGATCGAAGCGGCCAGGCAGTTGACCTACAAGGCAGCTTCTCTCTTTGAGGATCTCCCCAAGAACTTAGACAGACTTCCAAAAGAAACAATCCGTTATTCAGCCATGGCAAAGCTCTTAGCCGCAGAAACAGCCATGAAGGTCACGACAGATGCGGTCCAGCTTTTGGGAGGATACGGCTATGTAAAGGAATACCCGGTGGAAAGGATGATGCGTGACGCCAAGATCACCCAGATATATGAGGGGACCAGCCAGATCCAGAAGGTGGTGATAGCAAGCACACTGTAAAGGGCTGGGGGTTCTCTGTCGGATTACCTAAGTTATTGACACAACACATTCACGAATGCTATTTTTGAGATAGTAACTAACCTAAGGGCTCGCTAAAAAATAACTGCGCAGAATTAGCGCTCAGATTTGGGTCAGATTTAGTTGCCGCAATTGAGTGAAGTCACAGGAATAGCGAGCTATTTCGAGGACTTCGCGATTGAGCAGTCGCCAAAGATGACCTTAAGCTGAGATGGGAAAATGTGAAGTTAGTTTTGAGTGAGCCCTAACATAAGGGGCCTACTCATATGGAGATCCTGATCCAGGTTATTGTTACCGGCTTAGCCACCGGTGGTGTATACGGATTGATTGCCCTCGGTTTCGTGCTTATTTATAAGGCCACCAGTGTCCTTAATCTGGCCATGGGTGAGTTTATGACCCTTGGCGCCTTTGTTTGTTTGACTGCCCTGCTGCAATTGAAAGCCCCTTTTTATCTTGCCTTCATCCTTACCCTTCTTATGGCGTGTGCCCTCGGTTTTGTAATCGAACGACTTATTTTAAGACCCCTTATCGGTGAGCCGATTATCTCAGTAATAATGGTTACGATTGGTCTGGGGCTAATCCTTAGAGGGATGATGTACATGATCTGGACCCCTTCTTTCCGGACTTTTCCTGAAATCTTTCCGCCAAAACCCCTGCTCATCGGTTTTGCCGTGGTCCCCTCCGGGCTGTTGTGGGGCTTTATCTTTGCCATTATTGGAACTATAATTTTTCTTTTGATCTTTAAATTTTCCAGGACCGGTATTGCCATGCGGGCAACGGCAAATGACCAGCAGGCTGCCCTTTCCATGGGCATCAGCGTGAGATGGATGTTTGCCATAGCCTGGTGTTTCGGCGCCATGGCCTCTGTTATAGGCGGAATTGTTATCGGCAACATCAGCGGCATAAGCGTTTATATGGGAGATATTGGCCTGAAGGTATTGGCCGTTATTATTTTAGGCGGCCTCGACAGCATCGGTGGGGCTATCTTAGGTGGTTTTATTATCGGGATCTTGGAGAATTTGACCGGTCTTTATATTGATCCCCTTATCGGAGGGGGTGCCAAGGGGATGGCCCCCTTTATTATTTTAGTGATTATTCTCATGGTGAGGCCCTATGGGCTGTTTGGTAAAGAGCTGATTGAGAGGGTCTGAGGGATTGATAACCAATATCTAATAACCAATAACAATTTGGCTTATTCTATACCATGAGATGCGGAGATTTTAAAGAGACATACATCAAAGAC
>DAOVUP010000293.1 GCA_030632525.1 Desulfobacteraceae bacterium
AAAGTGCCGATGGGCTTGTCTCTCTTCCAGGAATCGGTTCCAGGACTGCGGAGGCAATCGTCGAGGAGAGAACCAGGAGAGATGGTTTTACGCGGTTGAGGGACATTAAGTCTGTTCGGGGGATCGGTCCGGCGGTGTACCGCAAGATAAGGCCCTATTTGGTGTTATAGAGAAAATGGTCTCACGCAAAGGCGCAAAGACGCGAAGGTTTTTGAGCAAATTCATCTGATTGTTTTTCTTTGCGAGTTTTGCGGCTTTGCGCGAGTAAAAAATTGAATCATCATTTGACCGCGAAGCGCACCCCAATCCCGCTTTTGGGCGGGACTCACTTTAGTTCACTTCGCACTTATTTCCCAAATCTTTATCCCCATGATGATATTAGGCATAGATACTTCCTGTGATGATACATCAGCAGCAGTGGTTGTTGATGGAAAATCAGTTCTCTCTAACGTGGTCCATTCTCAGGTTGAGATCCACCATGCCCACGGGGGAGTGGTCCCTGAACTTGCTTCAAGGGAGCACATCAAGAATATCATGCCTGTGGTTGAGGAATCCCTTTTAAGGGCCGAGATCGGGATGGACGATTTAGATGGTATTGCCGTGACTGTGGGGCCGGGACTTGTGGGCGCACTTCTTGTTGGGCTTTACTATGTGAAAGGGTTAGCCTATGCCTGCGATATCCCCTTGGCAGCAGTTAATCACTTAGAAGGCCACCTCCTGTCCATATTCTTGGAGGAAAGAACCCCCCCATTCCCCTTTGTGGCCCTGACTGTTTCAGGCGGCCACACAAACATATATCATGTGGAGGATTATGGCCGATATACCCTGATGGGTCAAACCCTTGATGATGCAGCAGGGGAGGCATTCGACAAGGTAGCCAAAATATCCGGTCTCGGCTATCCGGGAGGGGTTGCCATAGAAAAAATGGCCCTGGATGGTAAAAATGATAAGATCAAGTTTCCAAGGGCCTATTTGACAAATGAATCCCTCGACTTTAGCTTCAGTGGCCTTAAGACCGCAGTCGCCCTATACATGAAAAAATGGCATGATGGCCAGGCAAAAGAAGATGACATAACCCTTGCGGACATTGCAGCCTCGTTTCAGGAGTCGGTTGTGGATGTGCTTGTTCACAAAGTCATGATTGCAAGAAGAAAGATGGGCGTTAAATCGGTTGTAATGGCCGGGGGCGTGGCATGTAACAAAAGACTTAGGGAGAGGTTGTCAAAGGTCGCCGGGGGTGAGGGCGTAGAGGTCTATTACCCGCGGCCTGAGTATTGTACAGACAACGGGGCCATGATTGCGGCGGCGGGCTATCACTGTCTGTTGCGAGGTGAAACAGCAGATATGTCATTAGATGTAAGATCTAAATTTCCCATTCAGGCGCTTAAGATTGACGATTATCGGAGCAGAGAGGCATTAGAGTCTTGAAATTCAGCAGGCAGATCAAATATTATTACATCAGGTTTATCCGTTTAAGAGGCGACCCTCATGAACTGGCCCTCGGGATGACCTTTGGGATTTTCACCGGCATGATGCCGATTATGCCTTTTCAGATGGCGCTTTCAGTCGGCTTTGCCCTGTTGTTTAAAGGGAGCAAGATAACAGCAGCCTTGGGTACCTGGGTCAGTAACCCGCTGAACTGGTATTTTCTATACTATTTCAGTTATAAATTAGGGGCGCTTGTATTAGGAATTCATGGGCATAGTGCCACATTTTCATCCATTATGGCGGCAATTCGATTGGGGGAAGACTCGATGGTCATAGTGGAGAGGATTCTGGCGGCGGGTGGTCTCATGGTTGCCGCTTTTCTCGTAGGTGGCTTGATTATGGGAGCCGCTGTTTCAATTCCCTCCTACTTTATTTTCTTGTACGTCTTCAAACGGATAAGGGTATGGCGCGAATCAAGAAAGGGGAGGGGAAATTGGCGCGTCACGGAGCATTAGGGCCAAGAGCAACATTGAGACCCAAGAAAAAGCTGGGACAACATTTTCTCGTTGACACAGGGATCATTGAAAACATCATTGCTTCTTCAAAATTCCAGCCGTCGGATATAGTTCTGGAAATCGGGCCCGGACAGGGTGCCCTGACCCTCCCCCTTTCTAAGACCGTTTCACACGTTGTAGCCGTCGAAAAAGACATCCATCTTACAAATTTACTTAAGAGAAAGCTCTCAAATTTGGGGATTTCCAATGTAACCCTTGTAAATCAAGATATCCTGACCTTCGATTTTAACAGGATCAAGCCCCGATCTTCGGGTAAGATCCAGATCATAGGGAATATTCCTTACAACATCTCCTCCCCTCTCTTAGAAAAAGTGATAAGAAATCGGAAAGTTGTGGCAAGGGCGATTCTTATGTTTCAATTAGAGGTTGCCAGAAGGTTAACCTCAGATCCTTGCACAAAGGCCTACGGGGCCATGACCCTTCAGATTCAATACCATGCGAGATCGACCTGCCTGTTGGCGGTGTCCAAGAGGGCTTTTTATCCTGTACCAAAGGTCGATTCAATGATCGTAGAGATTGACCTGGAGCGGCCGTATCCCAATCAGGGAGTGGATGATGATCACTTCAGGAAAGTTGTAAGAGGGGCATTTGCTCACAGGAGAAAGACGATTGTGAAT
>DAOVUP010000062.1 GCA_030632525.1 Desulfobacteraceae bacterium
CAAAATTGATGTAGGTGGTCTGGAAGATGGTGGGCGCGGCTTGATCCGGCTTATCCATGAAGTTCCAGTTGGATAAGATCTTTCCCATCTCTTTAGTGTCCTCGTGGGCCAAAAGGGCCTTTGCCATAACGGGCGCTATTTTAGCGGCCATGAGATTTTTGACGTCGCGTTGATACTGCCAATGGTCGTCTACGGTTTTGGGGCCGGGACTCTTCATAAGCTCTTTGAGCCTGCGGTATCGGTAGGAAGGCGCGAAATAGGATGAGTAGTAAAACGGGTAATCGTTGGCCACTGTCTTATGATTGCAGGTCCCCACCCATCCCCATACAGGGTTGTCGCTGTGGGGCATGTCGGCCTGGGGGATCCAGCCTTTCCAGTTGTCATCGCCACTGATGACCTGATGGGGGAAGGTCCCGTCGCCCCGGGGGCGGATTGGAAGCTTGCCCGAGGCCCTGTAGCCGATGTTGCCCTTAACATCGGCAAATACCCAGTTGAGGCAGAGCATGGGAACGTTCGACAAAACCTCGTGCAGGTCTGCTGTGGTCTTGGCTGTGAGAACGCCGGAAAGGCCGATAAACGGAGTCATGGATTCGACAGGTGCCCAGCGTAGGGTGATAACCTTTTTGGTTTGGAGGCCGGGCAGGACGTGTGAGACTACAGGGCCCCTGCGCGCGAGTCTTATCTTTACCTTCTCTTCACGATAGCCGTCCGGCGACTCCTTGTCTTTAAGCTTGAGCGTTTCCTCAATTACCTCAAAAGGTAATGATATTTTCCCCTCTAAATAGCGATCAGGGGAGTTGGGGTCCACGGTCTCTACGTAGAGGTCCTGTATGTCGCCGTAGCTATTGGTCATGGAAATGGAGATGTAGTCGGTACGGCCCAGCACAATTCCCGGCAGACCTGGGATATTGGCGCCCACGGCCCTTATTTCTGGGGTGATGATACCGAGCGGATACCATACTCCGGGCAGTATTCTCGGGTCCAGGTGCGGATCGCTGGCTAAGATGGGTTTGGGACCGGGGGACAGCCTGGGCGAAACCACCCAGTTGTTGCTGCCCAAGCGGAGGGGGAGATCATGAATCAGGGTCAGCAGGTTTTCATCGGCCTTCAGGGAATAGGCCGATGGCCTGCCAAGGGCTGGAATGAACGTTTCACCCAAATTGCCTGGATCATCCGGATTGATGTTAATGGGCAGAATCTCGGCTGCCTTATCCGGGCCGACGGTCTCCACCAACATCTGGGTTACTATCTCGGTCTGAAGATTGGCCGAGATGGAATAGGCCATGTAGTACAAAATGCACAATGAGTCGGTCACAGACCAGATCTCGGGCTTTATGCCGGCCAGCTTGAATTCCAGGGGTATATCCCCAGGGCACTGTTCGATAAAGGCGTTTACCCCGTCCACGTAAATCTGAAAATAATCCCTGGTCTCCTTATTTAGTATTTTTGCCTGCTTTTGGGCGATGCGGTGGAGACCGATGGTGCGCATGCGAATATCCAGGTTCCTGGCCTTTTCGCCAGCCAGTTCGCAGATTCTCCCTTGGGCCAAAAGTCGGGTGAGCTGCATCTGGAAAAGACGATCCTGGGCCGTTACGAAACCCTGGGCCATGATGGCATCGTGCATATTTTCGGCATAGATAAAGGCCATCCCTTTCTCGTCCCGTTTGACCGTAACCCGTTTCTTGAGTCCGGTAAGGAGCAGTTCCCCCTCGCTCTGGTAGTCGTTCAAATAGGGAAGACAGAAGGCGAATGCCACGATCACAATGAGGAGGAAAAGCCCGCCCCACAATAGACGCTTCAGCCATTTCATTATCGATTCCTCCTATATTTTGAAAGGTTAATTGAACCCGTGAACGCTTACGATACAGGCAACAGAAGCCTTTTTTGAGAAGGAACTATAGGTAGTTTTCACTTGTGTGTCAATAATGAAGTTCTCGAAAAATGTTGCGGTAATTGAATTTGGGCTGTATGAGCGTGTAAACGGTCGGGCTGAGGGAAGGTTTGGTTTATAGCTTGCCAAATCCACAGTTTATTTATACAGTTAATACCTGTTTTATAGGGAAATAGAGGCTTAAAGAGAATGAAAGGCAAGAGAATAAGAAACTGGTATGGAAGAACATAATGAAAAGATGAAAGCTCTCTTGATCGGAGTATGCCTGTTGGACGAAGATATTGCCGCTAAGAATGCCTCTATGGAGGAATTGGAAAGGCTGGTTGATACGGCAGGCATAACAACTTCAGGTAAATATATACAGAGAAAGAACAGAAAAAGCGCGCGAACCTATGCTGGAGAAGGCTTTATTGAGAAATGCCTCAAAGAAGAAGTTGACATTCTGATTTTCGATAATGATCTGACCGGATCCCAGGCACGAAATATCGAAAGGCTGTTTTCAGTAGAGGCGATAGACCGCACTGAAGTGATCTTGAGGATTTTTCATAACCGTGCTCGAACAAAAGAGGCAAAACTGCAGGTCAGGTTAGCGGAGCTGAGATACGAACTTCCAAGGCTGAAGAGCATGTGGACGCACCTCGATAGAGAAAGATTTGGTAGTAGAGTGGGGGCTGGCGTCGCCGTCAGAGGGATGGGAGAAAAACAGAGTGAGAAAGACAGACAGAAGCTTCAGCGGGAGATCTACGTGATAGAGAAGCGTCTTGGTAAGATCATTAAACGGATTGACACTCAGAAAAAGAGGCGAAAAAGGAACTGTAGAAATATTGGTTTAGTGGGATATACCAATGCGGGGAAATCAACGCTGTTTAATAGGTTGACCGATGCCCGGGTCCTGGTTGAAGACAAGCTTTTTGCAACACTCGATTCAACTACCAGATCGCTGGATCTTGGAAAGGGAAGGGATGTTGTTATCTCTGATACGGTTGGATTTATATCGAATTTGCCGCATCATCTGATAGCATCATTCCGGGCAACCCTGAGAGAGGCTGAAGAGGCGGATCTGCTTTTGAACATCACCGATATTTCTGATGATGATTTTGAAAAGCATATTAATGATGTAGAAAACGTCTTAGAGAAGATAGGCGCTGATGGGATTCCTCAGCTGTTATTATTTAATAAGACGGACCTGGTTAGTGGGTCTGTCGTTGAAAGGGTCAAAAAAGACTATCCGGGAGCTCAGTTGATTTCAGCCAAAAACGGAGAAAATCTCGAAGAATTGCTTTATCAAATTGACAAGAGTCTCAATGTCCCCCGAAAATACAGACTGTCAGTTCCCCAAACCCACCAGAAAGCGATAAATTACACGCATAATTGGGGCAGGATCTTGGAAAAGGAATATGAAGATGGTTTTGTGAAAATGACAGTGGAGATGGGAAGTGAGGAGATAAGGAATTTGGAGGATTATGTGGTGTAGCGGCTATATCCATCGTTTGATGAAAGACTTGACAGGGTGTTTGGCCTTTGCCATGACAAGTGGTTTATTGCAATGTGTGGCAAATTCCTCTGGGAGCGATCCGATGAAACGCTGCTGAAACAGGGGATCCTCGGTTGCCCCTATGACCACCAGATCATAATGCTCGGCTTCCTCGAGAAGAGTCTTCAAGAGATCTTTGGATATGGCATATTTGGCCTCAAAGAGAGAGTCAGGCGCATTGATCCGGGGCACGGTCTCGGCAAGAAAAGCGTCTATGTCCTGGGTTGGTTTACCTGGCTGGGCCACATTAAAAACGACCACTTGTCCTCCGTTCTGTTCAACCATGGCGTAGGCTGTTTCGAGTGCGAAGGCTGAATTGGGCCCTCCTGCAAAGGGGACAAGGACCTTCATATATTTCTGATGGACACACTCCTTGAACAGGAGAATGTTGCAGGTTGCACGTTCGAGTATGGGGTCCACTGTGCTACCGAGGGTGAACCCTTTTCTTCCTTTCCCATGCCACCCCATGATAAGCAGGTCTGCCTTCCGTTCTGCAGCTGCCGAGATGACGCCCCGACCCACGTTCCTGCAATAACGCATGGTGCTCCCGAAGGAGAAACGGGGGGCAAGGTAAAGCATCGCCTCTGTGATGGCTTCCTGGCCAGGCTGGGCATATTTGGAGGCATCTGAAAGGGTCACCTGTGGAGGTACGGGAACCATGTGAATCACCTCCACCTCTACACGGTTCCCCTTTGCCCTGCAAAATCTGTAACAGTTCTGTGCCAAGGGGATGGCATTGGCAGGATTTGCAACAGAGAGGAGTACCCGAAATTCCTCCTTCTCCGGGATAGGCTCCTCCTGCAGAACAACGATTTCGTCTTCGGTCCGTATGGCCCTTTGCTTGGAGTAGAGGCGATAGATGACAATTCCTGAAATGACCCATACCGGTCCCACCACCCATGCGAGCGGGCTCATGTGAAACAGCCATATAGCAAGGACTGCCTGTATAAGTATAGCAGCCACGGGCGGAAAAGGGAAGAACGGCATAACAAAACCATAGGTCATTTCATCAGCCATATTCCGGCGAATGCGGATCACGCAGAGGTTAACCATGAAAAACAGGAACAGGAACATCATGCTGGCGCTGGAAGCCACATCAATGGTGGGAAGGAAGGCAGCTACAACGATAACCAGAGCGCCGGTGAATAATAAAGCCCCAAAGGGTGTTCGGCGTTTCGGGTGGAGCCGGGAAAAGAAAGGGGGCAGCATGTGATCCCTACCGAGCGCATATGAGGCACGGGTGGCAGAGTAGATGGTGGCGTTCAGGGCAGAGGTGGATGCAAATATAACCGTGATGGTCACCAGTATTCCCCCGTAGGAAGGAATAAGCATGGATATGGCTTCCCCAAAACCCTTTGCCCCATGACTTCCGATCCAGACCCAGGCAGGCTCTCCAACATCCTTAACGCCGATGACAGATGCAAAGGCAACCCCCACGTAGGTGAATACTACGATGAAGATCGAATAGAGCATCGCCTTTGGGAGATTGCGGCGTGGGTCAATCGCTTCATCACCAGTCTGTGCGATGACCTCAAAGCCCTCGAAAGCGACATATGTAAATCCCATTGTGATCAGAAGCTTGCCCCAGCCATTGGGCATGAAGGGTTTGAAATTGGCTAAACGTTCTGGGTCTACGATGGCGGTTCCTATCCCCACTAACGCTATAAAGGCGAGGGTAACTGTCTGGCCTAAGGTAAAGAAGACACCCAGGGTGCCAGTCTCTGACGCCCCCCTATAGTTGACATAAATAAAAAGGCTTGCGACAAGTATTGCTACGCCCTTTTCTATCAGGAGGAGCTGGGTACCTGATACATTGATGATGCCGAGCTGGGTGAGATAGTGCACAGTGTAAAGGGCAAAGGTTACGGCATAAAGGCTACCAGCGACAGAAGAGGCAAACCATTCCATCCACCCGGCCAAAAAGCTTGGTCCCCTACCAAATGCGATCCGGGCGAAATTATAGGCGCCACCCGCCCTTGGAACGGCCGAGCTTAACTCTGCGTATGACATGGCCGTGAACAGCGCAATGACCGCGTTAAGCGCGAAAGTGAGGATAACGCCCCCCGGTCCGGCAATCCCCACTACATTGCCAACGCCCAAAAAGACACCGGCTCCGATCATCATCCCAACCCCCATCATGGTGATATGAAGGAGATTGAGATTACGGGAAAGCTCCGTGGTTATCGGGGGGTATTCGGTCTCGGAGCTGGTCTCAGGATTTGTTTCGGGAGTTGTTTCCATCTAAGATATCTTTTTGAATATGCCTCAAAGAACCTGGTCGATGGGTATGAATTTGTTCTATTATACGGCGACACCACAGTGTAAGAAAGACGACTACTCCTAAAGCCAAGATTGTGAGCGCTATCCCTAATATAATATCCCAAGTCATAGGCAACTTCTCAAATAAGTGAGTATATTTAAACGGTTATGCTAATCAGTGTAAACAACTACCTCTTTTCTTAACTTTGATGGCCTCGTAAAAAGACTCCAAAGCCGTCACTCACGCCGCAGCGAGATTGATTTTCCTGGATTCCCGCGTTCGCGGGAATGACAATAACGGGTGCTTTCTGACTTTTTTTACGAGTTCATCAACTTTAGGCACTTAAATTATAGGGGGTGACCATATATCGCAAGAGAGGTGCTTGTCAAATCCGCAGCCCTTTTAATGCCAATCCTGACACCGGCCTTGAAATTAATATTGACAGAAAGCAGGGATTGCTAATATCCTTTTATAAGTGAGCTAAAGTGACTAAAATGATCTAAAATGCCTAAAATTAGAGATAATTGACATTCGTCAATACTTTACAGGCCCAGAGGAAGATGTTATGGAGTTACATCTAATCTAAAGATGAGCTCTCTCTGGGATGCTTTATTTTTTCCACGGCCCTGAAAACCACATGAATCAGATAAAGGCTATAGGATTTGATCTTTTCAACACCCTGATTACCGCGGAACCAGGTGCACTTAGTGATGCCTTAACCAGGCTGACCGGCAGTTTGGCTCAAACCGGTGTTTGTCCGGAGTACGGGCAATTCAAAAAAGCCTACCGGGAAGCCGCTCTGCGGTTTATCAAACGGGCAAATGAGGAAGGGAAAGAGACACATAATCGTTTCTGGATCAGTGTTGCGCTGAAAACCCTGGGTTACGACATAGGACCGGATGATCCCCGGATACCCCCGGCAATTGACGCCTATTTTTCCACCTTCCTCGATTTCTGCCATCCTATCCCTGGTACAATGGAGATGCTCGAAACACTGAAAGGAGAGTATCGCCTCGGGTTGCTTTCTAATTTTACCCACGCGCCCGCCGCTGAAAAAATCATCGACCATATGGGTCTTAGATCCTTTTTCGATGTGGTTCTTATTTCGGGCCAAATCGGCTACCGAAAACCGCACCCCATCGTTTTTCGGAGGCTTATTGAGGCTTTAGTTGTGGATGAGGGTGAGGCACTTTATGTGGGAGATGACCCTGAGGCCGATATTAATGGCGCCCTGAGAGCAGGGCTTCACCCGATCTGGTTTACCTATGCCCGGGACAAAAAAAGTCTCTTACCTCCTGGAGCAGTATCAGATCAGGTGGAAATCGAGGACGATGACGTGCCTGTGATTTCCAATTGGGAGGAGCTGTTTTCTCTATCCTATTTCTCTTCCCACAAGAAGAATTTGCAGAGGGACCATTCTTGATGGTCTCGTAAAACGTCTCAAAGGCCGTCACTCCCGCAAACGCGGGAGTCTCCCGCCGTAGCGGGATTGATTTCCCTGGATTCCGGAGTTCGCGGGAATGACGAAAACGGGTCAGTGACTTTTTACGAGTTCATCATTCTTGGGAGTAAAATCAGATCCAAACAAGCTTGGTAAGTATAGCCTATTAGATGGGATGGTGTGCATAGATGGATCGCATTCAAAGCAGTGGGTGTGACAGAGACTGCGGCCATAATAATAAAGAATCTGTGTCCTCTGAGTAAATTATAACC
>DAOVUP010000283.1 GCA_030632525.1 Desulfobacteraceae bacterium
CACCACTGGAGGATCAGGACCGAAAAGGAGACCACTGTCGATGAACTGGGCATCCTTATAGGCACTTTCTTCCAATGGAAGGATATAAAATTCCAGGATATCCAGAATACGATCATCTCGTGTGTGGTACCCCCGCTGCTCAATACCGTGGAAGAGTTTTCACGCCGTTACTTCAAGGTTGAGCCCCTGATTATCGGCCCCGGCACAAAGACAGGGATGCCAATTCTATATGAGAACCCCAAGGAAGTGGGCGCCGACCGGATTGTAAATGCGGTGGCCGCTTACGAAAAATATGGCACCTCCCTGATCGTGGTCGATTTTGGCACGGCCACGACCTTTGATTATATCTCAAAGGAGGGCTCCTATATGGGCGGAGCCATTGCCCCAGGGGTAATAATATCCTGCGAAGCCCTCTTTAAAGAGGCCTCCAAACTTCCGAGAGTCGAGATATTTAGCCGGCCGAACACGGTCATAGCAAAAGACACCATCAGCAGCATGAACGCCGGGATTATCTATGGTTATGCGGGTTTGGTGGACGGCATTGTCAACAGGATGCGAAATGAATCAGGAGAAGAGCCAATGGTTATTGCCACAGGAGGTCTGGCGCCTATTATCTCAGAAGTCTCGGAAACAATAGCCCATGTTGAGGAATTTTTGACCTTACAGGGACTCATAATCTTATTCAAGAGAAATAATTAGTGCCAACACTTCTATGCCGCATTCTAAACCCCAAAGACTGCCCCTTATTAAACCACCAAGGCTTCGGCCAGGGGATCTGATCGGGATTATCTCTCCTGCCGGACCTGTAGATGAATCTGAGCTGAAACCCAATCTGGAGTTGCTGGAATCCTCCGGTTTCAGAATTCATATTGCACCTCACGTATATGACAGGCATGATTATTTGGCAGGAGATGATGAGGCCCGGCTTTCAGACCTCCATGATATGTTCCAGGACAGGGAGACAAAAGCCATTTTTTGTGCCCGCGGAGGATATGGAACTCTGAGGCTCCTTGACAAGATTGACTATGATCTGATCAGGGAACACCCGAAGATAATCGTAGGCTACAGCGATATCACCGCCCTTTTAATGGCCATAACCAAAAAGACTGGGCTCGTCACCTTTCACGGACCGATGGTACGTGGGCTTTCCTCCCTTCACGACAGCAGCCGGGAGAGCCTTTTCAAACTAATTTCATCAGATCAACCGGTTTCATTCAGCCCCATTGCGGGGAATCCTCTCATTTCAGGGAGAGCCGCGGGACTCCTGATCGGGGGCAATCTGAGTCTCATCTGTTATGTGGTCGGGACGCCTTTTCTTCCATCCCTTGCCGGGTGTATCCTGTTTATCGAGGACAAAGGGGAGCCGTTGTACCGCATAGATCGTATGCTCACCCATCTTTCGTTGGCTGGCCAATTGAAAGGAATTAGAGGTCTGATCGGTGGAGAGTTTATCGAGTGCGGCGATCCATCTGCTGTCGATGATCTGCTGAATACCCTGGTGTCTGACCTGGATATCCCATTGATAACCGGGTTTCCCGTAGGACACGGGATGATAAACCTGGCCCTCCCCCTTGGTATACCCGCGCGGCTCGATGCCGATTCCATGACCCTTTCGACACTGGAACCCTGCGTCATTTAAAAGAGAAGGGTTCGGGTTGCGCGTTGTGAGTTGCGGGTGGGCTGTGAAAGATGATCTCTGAGATTGACAAACTCGTAAAAGTCAAAAATTTTCCGTTTTCGTCATTCCCGCGCACGCGGGAATCCAGGAAAATCAGGTGTTAACAAGAGAACGGTAAAGGCCCCCAGACCCCCTTCGGAGACGCCCATACCGACAATATTAAGCTATAACCCAAGATTATCTTGACAATATTAGGTTATAGCCCTATATTGTCTAGCATGAAAAGGTTATTATACGAAAATATCTGGGAAAGGATTTCCGCACATAAACAAATGGTTTTTATTGCCGGGCCGAGACAGGCAGGTAAAACCACTTTCACGCAGATTCTCGCCGAAGATTTCAATAATTCACTCTATTTTAACTGGGATATCCTTGACGAGAAGCGAAAGCTGATCGAAAACCCCTCTTTTTATGAAGAAGTCCATCGTAAAGACAGTTCTGTGCCGCTCATCATATTTGA
Source organism: Desulfobacteraceae bacterium (assembly GCA_030632525.1). GTDB lineage: Bacteria > Desulfobacterota > DSM-4660 > Desulfatiglandales > Desulfatiglandaceae > Desulfacyla. The sequence continues at coordinate 2,139 of DAOVUP010000283.1, forward strand.
TGAGCTGCATAAATATTCAAACTGGAAGAATTACCTCAAGAGTGTATACGACCGTGATAAAGGCAACTATAAATTTGTTGTATCCGGCAGCGGCAGGCTGGATATGTATCAAAAGGGAGGGGATTCACTCGCCGGAAGGTATTTTATCTTTTATCTGTGGCCGTTTACCGTTGCCGAGCTTGCAGGGAACAATCTCACGTTTGAGCAGTTCCTGTCCAATCCCATTGAAGTTCGTCCCTGCCCAAATGAGACACAACCTGTCTGGAACAGATTGAGTCAGTTCACCGGATTTCCGGACCCATACCTAAACGGAACAGGTGAATTCTACCGGATCTGGTCAAATACCTACAGAAAACAGCTCTTACGGGAAGATATTCGTGATCTCACATCACTTCGCAGCATTGAAGATGTGGAAATACTTTTTTCTCTCCTGCATTCTAAAATCGGCAGCCCACTTTCAATGGCAAGTCTTTCCAGAGATATTCACGTGTCATTTGACAGCGTCAGGAACTGGATTGAGATCTTTGAAAAC
>DAOVUP010000177.1 GCA_030632525.1 Desulfobacteraceae bacterium
AAGAAAGGCGAGGAAAAAGGAACTTGCTGTCATCAATGTAGAAAATTTAGGTCTTACAGAGGATGATCTTGCACAGCGAACCATGATCGAGGAGGTCTTTCTTCCACCGGAGACCGAAGGGGCCGAGATGATAGAGGGGGACCCCTCTTCGGTTGCCGGCCAGATTATACAGATCATCAAAGAAAAGGGGGTGAGCATATAAATGGGCGAGATATTTGTTGTTGTAGAACATAGAAAGGGCGAAATAAGAGAGATTACCTTTGAGATGCTCTTTAAGGCCAAAGAATTATGCCGGATCTGTTCCCACAACCTGACCGCCATACTCCTCGGAGGAAAAGATGCGGGATTTGTGGACGATCTGGCTAAATGGGCAGATCGGGTCATCGCCTTTGAGGATAACCGTCTTGAAATTTTTAATGCCGACCTCTACAAGGAGATCCTTGACAGGCTTATTCTTGAGCATACTCCCTTCCTCACGCTTATGGGGCATACCTCGTGGGGGATGGACCTTGCGCCTGCCCTTTCTATCAGGACAGGCTTTCCCCTTGCCACTGACTGTGTGGATATTCAGACAGAGGATGGTCGCCCCATGGTCTTCCGGCAGATTTACAGCGGGAAGCTTTTTTCTAAGGTCTCATTCAAGGAATCCCCCGGCTATTTGATCACCGTAAGGCCAGGGGCCTTTCTGCCTCCCGATGGTGTGGAGGGGACGCCGGGAGAGATAGTGATGCAGGAACTCCCCTCTGGCCTGACCGAACCTAAGAAAGAGTTTATCGAATTTGTTGATACCGGGGCCGGTGACATCGATATTACCCAGGCCGAACTTTTGGTATCCATTGGGAGGGGGGTCGGCGAAGAGGAGAATATAGCCGCGATCAGAGAATTAGCAGACCTGATGGGCGCCACCTTATCCTGCTCCCGACCCGTGGTGGACAAGAACTGGTTGCCGAAATACCACCAGGTAGGCACGTCCGGGAAATCCGTGAAACCCAAGGTGTATCTTGCCTTTGGCATCAGCGGGGCGTTTCAGCATGTGGCAGGGATTACAGGCGCAGGGACTGTAATTGCCATCAATAAAGACAGGAAGGCCCCCATCTTCAGGGTTGCGGATTATGGTATTGCAGACGATCTATTCAAAGTTGCGGATGCCTTGAAAGCGGAATTTTAGGAAGGAGTAAGTGATGGATTTTACACTCACAACAGAGCAACAGGATATCATAAAGGCGGCCCGGGAATTTGCAGCGGGGGAATTTCCGGACAGGGCACAGGAGTTTGATCGAAACGAGTCCTTTGATCTGGATCTGTGGCGGAAGGCATGCGAATTAGGTTTTGTTGGCGTATTTATCGATGAGGAGTTCGATGGGGCCGGATACGGCTTTTTTGAACATTGTCTCATAGTAGAGGAGTTTTGGGCCGTGGATCCCGGGATCGGCCAGGCCATCCAGTCCACCACCTTTGGGGCAGAACTACTTGGTCTGTTTGGGTCAGAAGATCAGAAGCGGCTGATTCTTCCCCAATTGGTGGCAGGGGAGGCGATTATGGGCACTGCCATTACAGAGCCTGACGCCGGATGTGACGTTACAAGCGCTACCACCACCGCTATCAAGGATGGCGATGAGTGGGTGATCAACGGTTCCAAAATGTTTGCCACAAATGGAAACTTAGCCAAATATATGCTCATTTTTTGCCAGACTGATCCGGACAATCCATCGCAGCATAAGCGACACAGCTTTATCCTGGTCCCGGCAGAGACACCCGGTTACGAATCGACCAAGATCAGGGGGAAATTAGGTATCCGGGCTTCTGATACAGCAGAGCTGGCTTTTAATGATGTCCGGGTGCCTATTGACAACCTGGTAGGCAAGGAGGGTGAAGGCTTCCATGAGTTAATGGCTTTTTTTAACCGCACAAGGCTTCATATCTCTGCCCAGGCAGTTGGATTAGCCAGGGCCGCGCTCGAGGAATCTGTTCGTTATACCAAGCAGAGACACCAGTTCGGCGCTTCAATAGCCTCTTTCCAGGTGACCCAGTTTAAGATCGCCGAGATGGCCACCTGGATTAAGGCGGCAAAAAATCTCTACTATGAAGCGGCCTGGTCCGTGGATCAGGGCAAAATCGATCACGGGCTGATTGCCATGGCTAAATGGTATTCCGCTGAAATGGCAGTCCGTTGCGCTGACGAGGCGCTACAAATGCATGGAGGCTATGGATACATTGACGAGTACAAGGTTCAGCGACTATACAGAGATGCCAAGATATTGGAGATTTATGAGGGCACTAAGGAGATGGAAAAGACTATTGTTTCAAGGTCTATTTTGGGTTAGAGGATTGAGGACTTAACAAGAGGGTGTTTCATTCAACCCTTGAATTCCTAAATTGTTAATCAGGAGGTAAGACAGTGGTTGCAGAAGTGCATAAGATTGAAGATTTGACTGAATTTGCCATGCAGGCGATTCGCGATGCTGGAGAGGAGGCACTCTCCTACTATGGAACGGGAAAGCGCGATTTACGATTTGATGAGGAATTAGTTACTGAAGCGGAGCTCCATCTGACCGATTTTTTTCAAGACCGGCTTGCCGCCCATTTTCCTGATCATCTCATATTTGCCAACAACCAGGAGGACAAAGGCTATCGTCACGATAGCACAAGGTATCTATGGGTCTTTGACCCCTTAGACGGTGTTGCTAATTTCCAGGGAGGCATCCCTATCTGGGGAATCTCTCTGGCCCTGCTTGAAAATGCCTGGCCCGTTTTTGGCCTATTTTATATGCCTGCAACAGGAGACCTCTTTCATGCCCGTGCAGGCCAAAAAGCCTACAAGGGAAATAAGGAAATCTATGCCTTGAGCCAGTCCGAAGTCAACGATGAGAGCGTACTTCTCACCTATTCACGCTTTCACACCAACTACCATACCTCTTTTCCGGGGAAGATCCGCAGTCTCGGGTGCACGGCCGCCCATCTATGTTACGTTGCCGGAGGGCAGGCAGAGGCGGCGGTTATTACCCATGAAACATATCAGGACCTGGCAGCAACCCGAGTCATTGTTGAGGCGTCGGGGGCAAAGTTTTACACGATGGATGGGGATGGGTTTTTCCTCAATGAATACCTTGCCGGAAAAAAGATCGAAGAACATCTTCTGGTGGCGACTCCCGAGAATTTGACCCGGATCCGTGACTGCCTTCAGCCGGTTTCCTAAGACGTAGGCACCTACGGTGTATTGGAGTACAGGAGTATTGGAGTGATGGGGTGGCTGAAGATACATCGTGGATTTGTGTTTTGAATTGAAGAGGGGTAAATGCTCGCCATGAAAAAAGTGATAAGGATGCGGGAGATGTCGGATAATCAGGAAGGGATTATAAAAAAGGTGGGTGCAAAGGGTGATATGGGCAGAAGGATAAGGGAGATGGGTATGGTCCCTGAAACCAGTATCCAGATCCAGGGACGAGCGCCCCTCAAAGATCCTGTGGCTGTCAAGCTCAGAGATTTTGTCCTGACACTAAGGAATAACGAGGCAAGCAGTATCTTTGTAGAGGTGGATGTGCCGGAAACCAAATAGGCTCTTTGGAATTAGGACAATCGATGAACCAACTTCAACGAACATTATTTTACGACCGGCATGTGGCCGCAGGCGCCAAAATGGTGGAATTCGGCGGATGGGAGATGCCCGTAATGTATCCCACGGGCATTATAAGAGAGCATTTAGCTACCAGAAAAGGGGCAGGGCTTTTTGATGTATCCCATATGGGTCGGTTCATAGTCAGAGGAAAAGGCGCATTGAAGTTCCTCCAGCATACCCTGACCAATAATGCGGAAGCACTCGATATCCGGACAACGGGCGCACAGTACACCCTCATCCCGAATAAAACCGGGGGGGCCGTTGATGATGCATATCTCTATCGTTTTAAAGAGGATGAGTACCTGTTAGTTGTGAACGCGGCCAACAGGGATAAGGACTGGAAGCACCTTCAAACCCTCCTGTCAGAAACCAGCGAGGTCGAACTCCTTGACCAAACCAAAGAGATCTCCATGCTCTCTCTCCAAGGTCCAAAATCACGACAGCTACTGCAAAATGTTATTTCAACCGGGGAACTCCCGGAACCAAAACGAAACAGCGTGGGTACTGTCTCGATCTCAGGTGCGGATGTTATGATTGCCCGTACCGGCTATACCGGCGAACCGCTCTGTTTTGAACTATTTGTCGGGCAGGATAGCGCCCTGATGCTATGGGACCGGCTCATTGAGGAGAGTGCTTCACCTGTGGGTCTCGGAGCCCGTGACACCCTCCGCTTAGAGGCAGGGCTGCCTCTTTACGGCCACGAATTGGGTCTGGACAGTGATGGTAACGAGATCCCCATACTGGCCTGCCAGGTGGCAAAATCCGCTGTGAGCTTTTCACCCCTTAAGGGTGAGTTCTTAGGTCGTACGCCTCTTTTAAGACAGTTTGAGGCCCTGAAAGGTATCATTTCCCGTGATTACTCCCTTATGGTGGATCTGCCTCGCATGATCCGGCCCATCGCCATAATTGAGAGAGGGATAG
>DAOVUP010000191.1 GCA_030632525.1 Desulfobacteraceae bacterium
CAATATTGTTTTTCCCATCGAGAGACTGCAGGAATTTGAAAAGGAGGGTCTTATAGGGGAAGTGGACCATACCCATTATGGATTTATGGGTCATATCGTGGGAAAGCATATTCAGACACTTGTCAATCTCAGAGCACCAGAGGTCGCCCTAAGACTGAAACAGGATGGCATAGATACGGTCCTGCTGATCCCTGGTTGAGGGGTGTGTAATCAGTCCGTGGGGCTGATCCAAAGAGCTATTGAAAGCCAGGGGGTTTCAACGATTGGAATTTCGATTATTCGTCCCTTTACGGAAAAAATGAAGCCCCCGCGTACGATATTTCTTGAATGGCCTTTCGGTCATCCCTTGGGGGAGCCGTTTAATGTGCGCCAACAAAGAACCGTCCTGAAGGCGGCGTTTAGTGCCCTATATTCAATAACCACTCCCGGTCAAATAATAGATCTGCCGTTTAAATGGAAACAACCATCACATTAAAAGCTCGTACAAGAACGGGTTCGAAGGTAAGACAATTTCTTTTTGAAAACCCAAAGGAAGATACGCAATGGGAAACCGGATAGACAACTTCAACTTTGTTACGGATCTTGAAAGTAATATATATGTGCATACGAATCAGGAAAATCTGGAAGGAACCTACCGGATATGCGATTGTTCCTTTTGCCGTGAGGAAACATCCGACTCTTTTGAGACGAGTCTGGACAAAGATGTGGCATTAAAATCAAAACCTCCGGGGTATATGCCCGGGCATTACCCGAAACCTCAAATCAGTTCAAACAAAATGGGTTTCCGTGCAACACCCCTTACGGTGCCATGGGGGGTTTTTCCCCGCTAAAACGGAATTTTCGACAGGAAGAAATCTATTTTCTTTCAATGGCCTCTGGACATAATGAAATGGACATTTTCCTGCTCCTTGTCTATGATCCTTCGCCATGGAGACGGGCGAAAAGAGCGGCCTTGCAGGTCAGCGGCAACGATCAACGGCTGGTGCCATATTCGGTTCGTCGGCTTATCTCATATGGGGGCTCAGCCCTCTTTTTTGGAAGGTGCTTCAGACGATCCCTGCACTGGAACTTATCTGCCACCGGATTGTGTGGTCTTTTGCTTTCCTGATCCCTGTTGTCTTTTTTTTTGGAAAACAACGAAAAGAATTCAAACAGATCTTTGTGAGCCCGAAGACCCTGCTGATCCTGCTGATCACTTCCCTGCTCGTGGGCAGCAACTGGCTGGTCTATGTCTGGGCAGTCAACAACGATCGGGTCCTGGAGGCCAGCCTTGGCTTTTACATCAACCCTCTGGTTAATGTCTTTCTGGGCATGGTGTTTCTGAGGGAGCGGATGCGTCTTCTGCAAGGAGTGGCTGTGGCGTTGGCCTGCGGAGGGGTTGTCTTTCTAACTCTGGAATACGGGGAGCTCCCCACTGCATCCTTGTACCTGGCCTTTACGTTTGGGGTTTACGGCCTCATCCGAAAGGTAGCGCCGGTGAGCGCCATTACCGGACTGACCGTGGAAGCCTTGATCCTTACCCTCCCTGCCCTGGTCTATCTGGTGTACCTGGGCACTTCCCACACGGGGGCTTTTGGACAGAGGGGAATCTCAACCGACCTGTTTCTTATGGGTACCGCACTGGTTACCGCACCTCCCCTTCTCCTCTTCACCCTGGGAGCACAACGACTGGCCCTTTCCACCATGGGTTTTCTACAATACATCGCCCCCACCTGTATGTTTTTCCTTGGGATCTGCCTCTATCATGAGCCGTTTACCCGGGCTCAGGTGGCGATCTTTTCGCTCATATGGATGGCATTGGCCATTTACTCGGCCGACTCGCTTTTGTTCTACCGCAGAACCTATCGCTATGGCAGGTAGATGAATTTAGGGGTTCAAGCTTGATCGCGCTTGACTTTCAGGGCACCTGCTTTATTTTAAAGGAAATATACAATCCCGATGACTCTTGAAATCTAACGTTATCGGGATTTTTTTAACTTCATGGAGAAAAGTTATGAATATCACAGATAAACTGCATGTTGCGTTCGATTACAAACTTACCCTGGACTCAGGAGAAGATGTCGATAGCTCTTCCGATGGACAGCCGCTCGGTTTTATTACAGGTTCAGGTCAAATTATTCCCGGTCTTGAAAAGGCCATGATGGGGATGACGATTGGCGACAGTCTAAAGATAAGCGTTGAGTCTGAGGATGCATACGGTCAGGTAAATACGGAAATGTTCAAGGATGTTCCCAAGAACCAGTTCCCAGGCGACATAGATCTCCAACCCGGTATGACATTTCAGGCCCAAGGTCCTCAGGGTCCGATTGCAATCAATATAAAAGAGATTAAGGACGAGAATACAGTCGTTATTGATCTTAATCATCCACTGGCAGGTAAGAGACTTCATTTTGATGTGAATATCGTTGAAGTAAGGGAACCGACTTCTGAAGAACTGTCCAGTTTGTCCTCTGGTTGTAACTGTGGCTGCAGCGCTGAAGAACAGGCTGGTTGTGGAACAAAAGGGGGTTGTTGTTAGTGTCCACAATAGAATTAATGGATGGGTTTACTGAAACGTGCGTGCATTGAACAACCAGCAAAAGGATTGAGAGTGAAATCGGATAGGTGGTGGGCCGTCACAAAAGATCCGTTCAAATATCGCTGGCTCATGTTTTGGGTCATGGGGGCTATTTACTTCCTGGCCTGCCTTCACCGTATCTCGCCGACGGTCATTGCCCGGGATCTTGTCTTTGAATTTGATGCCGGTGCAACCGCCCTGGGATTGATGTCTTCTTCGTATTTTTATCTTTATGCCGCTGTTCAGCCACCGGTGGGAGTTCTCTCTGACACCTTGGGACCGAGGCGGGTGGTCACCATCTTTACGCTCATTGCCTGTATCGGAACTGTGATTTTCGGAAGCGCTTATAACATGACGATGGTGACCGTGGGAAGGGCCCTCATCGGTATGGGTGTGGGTGGTATCTTTATTCCCGGTATGAAAATCCTGTCCAAATGGTATCGGCAAAGGGAGTTCGCAGGTGCTGTAGGAATCTTCTTAGCCGCTGGAAACGCGGGAAATCTGGCGGCCTCGCTCCCCCTGACCTATCTGGTCCTACTTTTGGGATGGCGCATGTCATCCTTTGCCATAGGAGCTGTTACCCTTGTGCTGGCAGTCATATCCTGGAGCATCCTGCGCGACAACCCTGAAGACAAGGGATGGAAGAGGATCGAAGAAGGGTCTAATCTACCATCATCGGCCGAAGATGATCTCCCTGAAACCGTTAAACCCCACACGCGCTTTGGAATCGTCCTCAGCAAGCCTGGCTTTTGGATGATAACTATCTCTACATTTTTCTTTGGAGGCCCGGGACTTACATTTCAAGGCCTGTGGGCAGTGCCTTACCTGATGGATGTCTACGGCTACAGCCGGCTTCAGGCCGGTGGATTACTTATGATGCTGCCCCTCGGTTTTGTCATCGGAGCACCTGCCTTTGGATTTTTAGCCGATAGGGTTTCTCTCGGACGTAAGGGCATCCTTCTTTGCTCCCTGGGTCTCAGCATGGCCTGCTCGACGGTTTTTCTCCTCGCAGGGGGAAAACCCGGCTCTCTTATTTTAGGCCCACTGTTCCTGATCATGGGCTCCTGCGGGGGTGGTTCACTGTCGCTTTATATGACCATTACAAAAGAACTCTTCCCCCCCTGGCTCACGGGGACAGCCTTAGGGCTTATGAATCCAGCAGCCTTTTTGAGCACGGCCCTGTTTCAACCTTTCACCGGTTTTCTTATGGATGTAGTGGGGAGATCAGGACCCGCCTATCCATTGGCAGCCTATTATAATGTCTTTATCGTCATGTTCATCTGCATGGTTATCGGATTTGTCAGCATAATCCCGTTGAAGATTCCAAGGAGGCGTCTTTATAGTAGCTACCTATAAATTCCACTGTGGGCACTGTGGGTTTCCCGGAGGGATTTTCTAAAATATGCTGGTGCAGTGGGCGGAACTTTGAAACCTTTGAAAAATGTTCAATTTTAGTCAAGATCAAGGAAGGTGAAAATTTCAACCACAGGAATATATTAGATATTTCGAGGATTGCAATTTGAGCCTGACACCGAAATTGGCTAGATAAGCGCAGCCTTCGAAAGGGGGCGTTTTGCAAAGGTCTCACTTTATTATTCGGTTTACGAGGAGTTTTTGCGATGAATAGTCCTAACAAGAGTAAGGTTGCACTATTGAGTACAGAGGACCGTAAATCAGCAGTCGCTTCTTCCA
>DAOVUP010000035.1 GCA_030632525.1 Desulfobacteraceae bacterium
GAACTCGAATCCTATATTAGCTGGAGAAAACCCTATCTCCTTTATTCGTGATTACAGAAATCGTCAAATAGTTGAGTCCAATCTCAGACGAGCTCCAACTATTTTTGCTCTCCGCCGATCCATCTGTCAATGGCATCTTTGTCAAACCGCCACACCCTGCCGATCCGAATAGCAGGGATTTTACCTTCCGCTGCATACTTACAGATTGTGATTTCATGTAATTTCAGATATTTTGCGATTTCCTTAGTAGTCATGATCTTTGGCATAGCACACTCCTCTATATTTTTATTTATCCGACGGATTTCCCGATATGTGAAATAATGTCAAATAACTATTGAGTGATAAGTTTAATACCGAAAAACTTTAAAGTCAATAAAAAAACCTGTTAATAATGAATACTACATAAAAATACCTTAACTTTATAAAATTTATCTATATCTTGCTTTTCCAGGCTCGTTTCTACCAAACAAAAAAAAGAAATTGCCATGAGATTCAAAAAAGTCATCTTCCTTATAATCCTAATTTTCTTGCAGGGGCTCTCTCTATCTTTAACCTCTTTTGCCTTTCATAGGGTCGTATTCGTCTATGACGGCGATACTGTTCTTCTCAAAAATGGGGCCAAGGTTCGATATTTGGGGATCAACACTCCCGAAATCGATCATGAAGGAAGCAAGAGTGAGTTTATGGCCCACAAAGCAAAAGATTTCAACCAAACCTTGGTGAAAGGCGCGCTGGTCAGGCTTGAATATGACAAGGAAAGGAAAGATAGATACAAGCGCGTCCTTGGCTATGTTTTTCTACAAAATGGGGATATGGTCAATGCGCTCTTAGTCCGGAAGGGGCTTGCCTATGTCATATCAATCAGGCCTAATCTGAAGTACAGAGATCTATTGCTTGAGTGCCAAAGGAAGGCGCTAAAGGAAAGCGTTGGAATCTGGAGCAACTTTTTTAGGGACAAGGGGGAACACTGCATAGGAAACAGGAGGTCATATCGCTTTCATCGACCTGATTGTCCTTTTGCAATGAAAATATCCCAAAAGAACCTCATCAAATTCAGATCCATTTATGATGCATTTTGGGAGGGTTACAGCCCGTGTAAGAGGTGCAAGCCAAGTGTAAGTCGCTAATCACATCTTTTATTTAGTGCCCATCCACAAATAACATTGTGGGCGGCACTTTGGGTTTCCAATTCATAAATGACCTTTTTGCAAGGTCAAGGAAAATAAGGGGTTTCACGGAGGCGTACGTCAGTACGCCGCACAAGGACCCCCGCAGTTTGACACCGAGATTGCGAAAAAGGGCCATTTATGGATGGAAACTATTTGATTGTCCTAAGCTTGGCTTTGGCGATCTTTGCTTCGCTTGATTTGGGATATTTTTTGATAAGTTTTTTCAGAAGAAGTCTTGCGCTGGTCTTGTCTTTTATTTCATAAAAGGCCAATGCCTGACGAAGAATAGCGTTAGGCACTTTGTTTCCCTTTGGGTATTTCTTTATCACAGTCTGGAAAGCCAAGATCGCCTGCTCATACTGCTTAAGACCCATGTAGGATTCCCCTACCCAGTATTGGGCGTTGTCAGCCAACTCCGACTTGGGGAACTTCTTAATAAAATTCTTAAAACCGGCAATCGCCTCCTCGTATTTTTCTTCCCGATAAAGCCTGAGGGTCAAATCATATAGCCTTTTTTCAAGAGACACTTCAGGTTGTTTAATATCCGGGACTGGTTTCTTGGCAGCCTCAGCTTGAGGCGCTGTCGCCTGAGCAACCATAGGCGTCTTCTTAAGGTCTTGCCCCTCCTGCCGGGCATCTATCTCAAGGCCAAGATATGCATTAATCCGGTTCACTTTCGTTTCTAACTTGGATATGCGGTCTTTCAGATCAGTTACACTTGTCCTCATATCATCCTGGGCAGTGGTGTCTCTTTCAATGGCGCGCCTTACAAGATGGTTGTTTTCATCCAAACGGCCTGAAACGTTTCGCATTTCCTCCCTGATCTTATCGATTTCAATGTCTGTTTTTGCCTGTTGCTCACGGGTCGAAACCAGTTTTGAATCCAGTTTTTTTTCTGTTGTTTCCTGAAGGCTATTAACCCTCTTGTTAAGGGCCACAATTTGATCGTTATGATACTGAAACTCCTTCTGGGTGACGCAGGAGGTAAACAAAAGGAGAGAACCAATAATTATCCCCAATTTAATGTCAAAATGTTTTGTTGAGACAAAAATCCCCATATCTCCCCGCTCTGAATGCCTTTATGAGATTTTTTCAATCTGAGGTATCGTTAATGATTGATACCAGTTACCATGTAGCCATAGATACTGGTCTTCCCGCCACTGCGAGACTGGATGAATAAGGACGTAGCAAGGAATAAATAAGTAGTGCTTGAATCACGCCAAGGCGTGATTCAAGCACTACGTCAGATCACAGATAAGAGCATAATGAAATATCAGCATATCGTTGATCTTTGAGGAAATGAACTGAACCGATTTCCTTCTTACTGAAATAACTTAAATGTGTCTCGCCTATTAAGGGCCCAGGCAACCTCGTTATTTGCAGAATCTGCCGGTCTCAATTCCCCATAGCTGATAGTTTTGATCCGATCACCAGATATCCCTAAAGCAATAAGGTATTGTTTTGCGGAATCAGCTCTTCTTTCTCCTAAAGCCAGGTTGTATTCTTCGGTGCCTCTATTATCACAATTGCCTGCAATGAGAAGTGCGAAGGAAGGATTATTACGGAGGAACTCCGCCTTTTTCTTCAAGGTCTCTTGCGCCTCAGGCTTCAAATTTGATTTGTCGAAATCGAAATAGATGTTCGAAGCTTCAAAAGTCTCTACCTGTCTAACAAGCTCCGGGGGCACCTCCTTTATTATTTCCACCACAGTTTCTTCCTTTGGCGCCTCCTTTACAACAACTACAACCTCTTCTTCGACAGGCGGTTTAACCGCTTCAGAGATGTTAACCTGTTTTTTTGCGCACGACGTGACAAAAAACAGAACCGAGCAAACAAAAACCATGGCAATTAAGCCAGTCATCACTTTTTTTCCCATACGCCCTTTACCTCCTGATTTTCATGGTTTATGCCAAATAAGATATCAAAATACCGACCGTCCATAACCCACCTTAGGAAGCAAGGACTACGGCCTTTCTCAAAAGGTTGAGTCTCCATATTTGCCCAAAATGGTTGCCTATCACAAAAATAACATCTTAATAGATTTATCACTTAACATTTCCTTTTCCTTATTTCAAGTGTCTATGCACATATTTTTGTTTTTTTGTAACAATTTAGCCCTTTGAAAATCTGCCAAAAGACCAAATTGTTGCTTTTTTCAAATCGATTATGAGAAAAAGTTTTAGGAGAGACCGTGCAAAAATTTGGGGGCGGAAGGAGATGGTGGTGGCAAAACCCTTCTATGGTATCACTGATAGAGGCATTGGTTTAAACCGATTAATCAATCATTCAGGCGCCCAGGATGGCGCTGTTTGATTCCCTTTCCTGGGAGTGATTCTCATCTGGTTCTGTCCATTGGCATTCATGATATATATGTGGTAACGGCCGTCCCTGTTAGAACTGAACATCATATATCTTCCATCAGGGGACCAGCAAGGGTCTTCATTATTCCCCTCATTCTCCGTTAGCCTTCTCAATCGGCCCCCGGCCGCGTCCATGGTACATATATCAAAACGCCCCTCCTTCATAGACGCAAAGGCGATCTGGTCACGAGAGGACCAGGAGGGAGAGGTGTTGTACCGCCCTTCGTAAGTCAATCTCTCCACATTTCCACTTACAATATCCATGATGTAAATCTGAGGAGATCCTGATCGGTTAGATACGAACGCTATCTTGTCTCCGTTCGGAGAGAAGGCAGGCGAAACATCGATCCCCCAGTGTTTTACAAGCTGTTTTAAAATCTTGCCTTTAAGATCAATGGTAAAGATATCGGGATTTCCCCTGTGGCTCATGGTCAAGGCTATTTCCCTGCCATTGGGCGCCCAGGATGCCCCGATGTTCAGCCCGGACCTCCCGGACAGCCGTCTGACAGCTCCAGAGGCAATATTTTTCAGGTAGAGCATTGGCCCGCCATGTTTATACGAGTTGTACACAATTTTTTTCCCGTCAGGAGACCACCTGGGGAGTATAGCGATGCTCTTGTCCCGGGTAATGGGCCTCACATTATACCCGTCATAGTCACAGACATATATCTCCCTATGCCCCGTAGCATCTCCTACAAAAGCAAGCTTGGTAAGAGAGATACCGTTGTGACCGGTCAATTTCAAGATTATTTGGTTTGAAACCCGGTGCATCAGGTGACGGTAACTGCTTATGTCTCCGAGCGCCCTCTGCCCTATGATCTGACGTCCCCAAAATACGTCGAACAGCCTGACCTCCACCTCTAAGCGACTCCCGATGCAGGTATATCCCCCAGTCAAGAGGAGTTCCGCGCCGATAACAGACCAGTCCTTAAAATTGATCTTTTCTGAGGTCAGGCCCCCTCCCTTTTCATCCAGAAACGCCTGCTTGTCCATAGGGTTGAAATAGCCGCTGAGGTCAAGGTCGTTAGAGATTACTCCGGGCATCTTTTTGGACAATTCAGAATGCTTTTTGTCGACACCCAAATCCTTGAAGTCGGGGATGGCAATACTAAATTTCCGAATGGAGGGAGCATTGACATCTATATACATCCGGCCAGAGGCTGCCCCCGGGAAGAGAAAGAAAATAAAAAACAACATCCACATCCCGATAAATGAAAAATGGGCTATCCCTTTTCCTGAGAAATTCGCCAAATTCATATTCATAGTATTATTCACCTTAAATTTTTTTTTCTTAGGTTCCCGACCGTTTCATCAAACATGCCCAAGAGTGAACCATAAAAATATTTATTTCTTCAATCCCGATGAATTCGTAAAAAGTCACTCACCTGTTTTTGTCATTCCCGCGAAAGCGGGAATCCAGGGCAATCAATCACTTCTGGACTCCCGCCTTCGCGGGAGTGACAGCCTTGAAAACTTTTTACGAGACCATCAATCCCTGAATGCCTCAATTTCCAAATTCCTGTATTAGCCCCCTAAAATTCCTCTAACTCGCTGAGATTAAATCTGATTTCAATCTCGTCATAGCTCTTTCTATACCCTTCGGGAAATGGGGGAAGAGGATCTGACCTTTCTATCGCTTTTAGGACCGATCCATCAAAGATAGAGTTGGATGATCGGTCCTTGAACCACGATTTCATTATGGTCCCATCTTCTTTGACCTTAACCAATACTATCGCCTCAAGGTCTCTTAGCTTCTTAGGGCTGATAAGGGCCACGGGATAGGACCAGTTGCTTTTTATCTGTTCTTCAACCGCCATCTGATACATCCTTATGGTGATCCCGCTCTCTGCATTACCCCTGACAGATCCCTGTTCAGCCGTCCCTTCCGCCCTGGTCTGAATCTTGGAAATAGCCTGAGCAAGATGATCGTTTTTCTTCGCCTTGACCTTTTTCTCGATCTTCGACACTGCCCGGTCTATAAGCCTGGAAGGGGACACTCTCGGTTTCTTGGTCTTTTTAACCTCTTTCCTCTTCTCCTTTTTCCTCTTTACGACCCTTTTTCCGATTACAACCGGTTTTTCTTCCTTACTCGGTCTACTTATTCGCTTGGCTGTGGTAGATGTCTTTGAACTGGTTACCTCTTTACTCATTTTCGAATTAGATGATTTTGGAGGTATTGAACGGCTTTTGCCCGGCATCTCCACCAGATTGACCTCATAGACGGCAGCGCCACTAATTCTCCTGGTAGGTATGGAATCCGGGACAAACAGGATAACAGAGAAGATGGCTATATGAAAAAGGAGGGATAAGATGATTACCCTGGACCATCTTGGCTCCTCTAATTCATCAGGGCTTGTTTTGACCTGTAAGCCTTCCATAAATCAAGTGCCTAAAGTTGAAGCGGAGTACTTGTCCTTCATTTTGGTTCGCTTTGAGAAATTAAATTCAGGAGGCTGTCCGAGAATGAGTCCTTCCTGAGGCGGGATTGAGCGGTTAACTATGTCTCAAATCAATCCAAAGGTTCGGTTACCATCCCCAATTTGCTGATGCCGGCATTTTTCACCCTTGCCATAACATCAATAATAAATCCATAGGGGACATCCTTGTCTGCCCTCAACAGCACCTCTTTTTCTCTCCGGTTTTCAAAGATCTTTTTGATCTTCAACTCCAGCCTGTCTAATGCGACAGAATGATTTTCCAAAAAGATCTCCTGTTTCTTGTTGACCGTCAACATAAGAGGTTCATCCGCAGTCTTGATATTCTTGGCGGTGGTCTTAGGTAAATTTACGTCTACACCCTGCGTCATCATAGGCGCTGCTACCATGAAAATGATGAGAAGGACCAACATTACGTCCACAAGCGGCGTAACGTTGATCTCAGACATAAAACGCTTGTTGTTTCCACCGGAATTCATAGCCATCTTAAACGTGTGTCCTGTGAACTTAAGTCTTCTTGATGAACTGTCTTCCCACCATACTCAAAAAATCGGTTGTAAAAATATCCATCTCTGCCTGGAGAGATACAACCCTCTGGCTAAAATAGTTAAACGCGACAACTGCTGGAATTGCGGCGGCTAAGCCTGCAGCCGTGGCGATAAGTGCTTCGGAGATCCCGGGGGCGACTACCGCAAGATTGGCCGAACCCTTCATCCCTATCCCCCTGAAAGACTCCATGATCCCCCATACCGTACCGAAAAGACCGATAAAAGGAGTGGTATTTCCTGTAGTCGCCAAAAAACTCAGAGATAGCTCCAATCTCTTGTTTTGATCGATGGTTGCCTTTCTGAGCGACCTCTCCAGATTATCCATCAGAGCCCGTCTGGTCTGCGAAGGCTCCCCATCCCCGGGACGACCGTTCTGGTGACCAGGTTGGGTTCGCCCCTCATCCGAATAGGTGGACTGCAGTTTTCTGAAACGGGTAAATTCAGCATATCCGGCCCTGAAAAGACGGGCCACAGGGCTGAAATTTAAGGCTTTACTTTCCATATATACTTTTTTGAGATCTTTGCTTTCCCAGAACAGGTCCAAAAAGTCGATTGTTTCACTTTTAGCCTTTCTCAATAATCTATACTTCATGAATATAATCGCCCATGAGGTGACGGAAAAGAGCATAAGAACCAATAATACAAATTTTACCATGGGACCGGCATGGACAACCATCTGGACAATATCCTGGCCAAAGGCGGTTTCAAATGAAACACCAGCAGGAATCAAATTAATAAAAGGAATGCTTATCATGGAATTTCCTCATGCAAATGATAGGTTGAGTAGTTGACAATTTTTAAACATACGCGTTTATGAAAAAAGTGTAAACCCCAACATTGAAAAGTCGAGGATACCTAAGATCTCAGACGTCGAGGTCAAAGCTGCTAATCAAGAAGTCTGCCAATCCATCAATATCATCCAATGAAAATTGGGGCACACCCAAATCGATACTCACGTCGCTGATCAGGGCCATTAAATGGTCATCATTTCTGCACAACGGAGCTTCATGGACATCATGCCGGAATATCTCCAGCTTTGGCTTGTTTCCCTGTTTATATCCTTCGGTGATAATAATGTCTATATTCCTGAAGAATATTTTTAGCTCGTCCGGGGTATGATCGTGATCCACATCCATCACCATCCCTATTTGATTAGGGGATGAGATAAGGGTTGTGGTGGCGCCTGCATGCTTATGCCTCCAGCTGTCTTTGCCGGGTTTATCAAATTCAAATCCGTGAACATCATGCTTTATGCTTCCAACCCTGCAGCCCCGGCTGCTCAGTACACGTATAAGTTTTTCTAAAAGGGTAGTTTTTCCTGCCCCGGAGAAGCCTACGACAGAGATTATGGGCGGATCGGACAGTTCTTTCACTCCTTTTCTCCTCCATTCGTCGGTCTTTTATCGCCAAACACGTTTTTGAAACAGCGATTATCTGCTTTCAGGCATTGCTCTTTTAACACACTGTATTTTTTCAGGAGATCTTTTCCTTCTTTTGTGAGCCGGGTGCCCATTTTCCTGTCTGCATGAACAATATTCATGTTCAGATATTCTTCAGTTACCTTGATCTTGCTCCAGACACCTTTATAAGACATCTTCATGGCCTTGGAAGTCTGGTTTATGGACCCGGTCCTTTCAATGGTCTCCAGAATCTCCTTCCTCCCTTCACCCATGATAATACGATCATGTTCATCAACAACCCAGTGCCGAGATCTCAGCTTTAGAAACGCCATATTAATCCCCCTCTACCTCCATAAACAGCTCACCGCTTTTTGAGGGATCATATCCGCCTAAGGAGATGATCCGCTCCCTGAAATGACCGGATTTTATCGTATTTAGAACCGTCTGGATATTTGGCTGATCCAACATTTTGCTTGGGATAATCAGGTCATACTGTTCCCTTGCAATCGGAACAAAGTCCAGACCCAGGGCCTTTGCTGCAGCATAAATCCCCATTCCCGTATCAGCAGCGCCGCTTAGGACATCCACCGCCACTGCCATATGGGTAAATTCCTCATGGTCGTAGCCCTTAACAGCATCAGCATTAACTCCTGACTGATCCAACTGGTGATCGAAAAGGACGCGCGTTCCCGAACCCGCCTGACGATTCACAAAGGCAATATCGGTCCTGGTTAGATCTTCGACCCCTTTTATTCCCTTTGGATTTCCTTTGGCAACTATCAGACCCTGCTCTCTGAGGGTCAGATGAAAAACAGCGACACTCACCCCTTTTACGTATCTCTTGATATATGAGATATTGTATTCTCCGGTCACCGTATCTAACAGGTGTGAACCCGCACTCTGGCATCTCCCTTACCGCGGTGCTGGCAGTCCCGTCGGTGTGGCGGCATTGCCTGATGATATACGGATATTGCGTTTTTTTCGTCTGA
>DAOVUP010000166.1 GCA_030632525.1 Desulfobacteraceae bacterium
GAGCTATGGCGCCATCATAAGGTTTCCAATGGTGGATTCTGATGAGGTTATCGAGGTCTTTACCACACGCCAGGACACCGTGTACGGCGCTACTTTTATGTGTCTTGCCCCGGAGCATCCCCTGGTAAACCAGTTAATAGGAGGGCTTCCCCAGGAAGGGGAGGTTTTAGAGTTCGTGGAACGGACTCTAAGAATGGATAACGTAACGCGCACGGCAGATTTTACCGCCAAAGAGGGGGTCTTTACAGGAAGATATTGTATGAATCCCGTGACAGAGGAGAAAATTCCGGTTTTTGTGGCTAATTTTGTCCTCTTCGACTACGGCACAGGAGCCATAATGGCAGTCCCTACCCATGACCAGAGAGATTTCGAGTTTGCCAAGAAATATGGGCTCCAGCTCAGGGTTGTCATAACCCCTCCGGACGAGGATCTTAATGAGGAGACCATGTCAGAGGCCTATGTTGACCAAGGAATCTTAGTTAACTCAGGCCCATTTAATGGCCAGCGCAACTTAGAGGCCTTGGACAGTATTGCCGAATATTTGGAATCATTGGGCAAGGGAAATAAAACAGTTAATTTCAGGATCAGGGACTGGGGCATATCCAGACAGCGTTACTGGGGGGCACCTATCCCTATTATCTACTGCGACAAATGCGGCACGGTTCCTGTCCCGGAAGAAGACCTTCCTGTGGTTCTCCCCTTAGATCTCCATATGAGGCCAAACGGGGGTTCGCCACTCCCTTTTGAGTCTGCTTTTTTTGAGACCACCTGTCCCAAATGCAAAGGTGAGGCCCGCCGCGAAACAGACACAATGGACACCTTTGTTGAGTCCTCCTGGTATTTTGATCGTTATACATGTCCGGATTACGACGAGGGCCCTCTCGATCCAGAAAGGGTAGATTACTGGATGCCTGTGGATCAGTATATCGGGGGTATTGAGCATGCCATTCTCCATCTCCTTTATTCCCGTTTTTATGCAAGGATCCTGAGGGACTTTGGGCATCACAAGGTAAGCGAGCCCTTTACAAACCTGCTGACACAGGGAATGGTCTGCAAGGAGACTGAGGAATGCCCGGACCATGGCTTTCTCTATCCAAATGAGGTCAAAGATGGACAGTGTACCATATGCGGGTCAGACGTAATTACAGGCAATATTGTAAAGATGTCCAAATCCAAGAAGAATGTGGTTGATCCCCAGGAGCTTATAGATCGCTATGGCGCTGACACGGTCCGGATGTTTTGTCTGTTTGCCTCGCCCCCGGACAAAGACCTGGAATGGAGTGACAAGGGCGTTGAAGGATCATACAGATTTCTCAATCGAGTCTGGAGGCTGGTGGTTACTCATCTTGACAAAATAACGAAAGTTACAGCTTATGAGGGTAGGGAAACCCTTTCAGGTGAATTACGATCGCTATACCGCAAGACACACGAAACCATAAAGAAGGTGACTGACGATATGGAAAACAGGTTCCATTTTAATACAGCCATTTCTGCTGTAATGGAACTGGTCAATGAAGTTAATCAGTTTCTGAACAATGAAGAGCAAAAAGATGATATTGCCTGGTCTGTGGTCAGGGAGGCCGTCGAGGCTACGGTGGTGTTACTTTCCCCACTTGTGCCGCATATAACCGAAGAATTGTGGCAGATGTTAGGTCATAACACCTCTCTTCTTAAGGTGTCGTGGCCCTCTTATAATGAGGATGCCCTGCAGACTGAAACGCGGCTGGTTGTGCTTCAGGTAAATGGAAAGGTGAGAAACAGGCTCGAAGTGCCCGTCTCCTACGGGGCAAAAGAGATTGAGGAGGAAGCGTTAGCGGATAAAAGAATCCAGAATTTTATAGGTGAAAAACAGATCAAAAAAGTTATTGTGGTCCAGAACAAGTTGGTCAATGTGGTGGTCTAAAATTGTCGATTGATGATTGTCGATTGATGATTGAATTTCTTAACCCAGAATTCTTTGAACACTATCAATATGGCAAATAACAAATTCATTCAAGTTTCAAGTTTCAAGTTTCAAGTTTCCGCCCTTCTGCTCCTGATTTTTGTCTCTGGATGTGGTTATAATCTCCAGGACACGAGGCAGCCAAAAGGGATAAGCATCCCGAGTCTGGCCATACCTTTAATGACGAGCCCCTCCTCTGATATAGGTTTTGAGGGCGACTTTACCATGATGATTCGCCAGGAATTTGTCAGCCATTCCCAGGTTCCTCTTGTCTCAAAGGACCAGGCAGCGATGGTTCTGATTGGAAGGGTAGTTGATATCAAGACCGAAGCCCTGAGTTATAAAATAACAGACGGCACATTTGAGGTAACAACTTCTCGCTGGTTGAAGATCAAATTGGCAGCCAAGTTGTTAGATCGGACCACCGGGAAGGTAATATGGAACGATGACAAGATGGAGGAAAAGGCATCCTTCGCTGTCAGCCCGGATCCCTTAAGGACATCATACAACCAGAGAAGGGCGACAAAAATGATCGCCAAGCTACTGGCCGAAAGAATCTATCTGAAGACCATGGAAAGGTTTTGATGCCGGCAGATCTCTCCCCTGAACGTATCTTAGACCTGCTAAAACGCGGCCAGTTAGGCAAGGTTTATCTCTTCTATGGTCCCGGGGATTTTCGAATAGAGAGGATACTGGGCGAGGTTCGTGAAACTTTTATTCCTGAGGCTGCAAGGGATTTTAATCTTCAAATCTTTTACGGGGACAAGAACACAAACCCCGCAGATATCGTTGATGCTGCCCGATCTATCCCCTTTTTGGCTTCAAATCGTCTTATTATTGTCAGGAGGACCGAAAACATTTCAGCATCAGCCCTTGAGGGTTTTATCCCTTATATTGACAAACCAGCAGAATCTACCTGCCTGATATTTGTATCATCCAAAACTGACTTCAAGAAAAAATTCTATAAGAAAATCAGGAGCACTGGTGGAGCGGTCAATTTTAAACAACTTTATGACAGGCAGGTCCTGCCATGGATAAACAGGATGGCAGAAGATCTCGGGTTGGCTATCACCGACGAGGCCTGTTCCTATCTCCAGGGTATTGTGGGAAACAGGTTGAGGGATCTTAGCTCTGAGCTCGAGAAACTATATCTCCGTCATGGAAAGAGGACTGTTGGGGTAGAGGAAATCAAAGGACTCGCCATTTACAGCCGCATCTATACAATTTTCGAGTTGATGGATCAGATATCGCTCAGACGGCGATCTGAATCAATGTCCATATTAAGCAGGTATATGGAAGAGGAGGGCAGTGATGCAGCATTCCGAATTATTGGAATGCTTAACAGGCAAATCCGCCTGATTATCCAGGCCAAATCCCTCAGCGAGCAGGGAGGGAGGACCCCCGATGTGACTAAAAAGCTACGTGTCCCACCCTTTTTAGCGAATAAGATTCTTCAGCAGTCTAAGCATTGGAGCATGGAGAATCTTGAAAATGCCTTGTATCTGCTATATCAGGCGGACGGGCATCTGAAATCGGGTTCTCAGCAACGACTTATTCTCGAAAATCTGGTCTTGTCTTTGTAGTCTGTTTGCGTGGAGCACTGCAGGACAGATCAGCCCTTGGATGCCGTGAGCTGGTTAATCTGGGTGGCCAAACGGGAAATCTTTCGTGATGCCTGCTTTCTGTGGATTACACCTTTAGAAGCGGCCTTTTGAACAATAGAAACGGTTTTAACAAAGCTCTTTTTGGCCTGGTCTACTGAATTGTCAGCTAAGGCAGTTCGGACTTCTTTGACCGCCTTCTTGACCCTTGTCTTGTAACCCTTGTTATTAATTCTTTTGACTTCGTTTTGCCTTGCCCTCTTAAGGGCTGATTTATGGTTTGCCAATTCCGAGCCTCCGTATGAATTGAAGATTGACGATTGAATATTAATTCGCCCGTAAAAAGTCCAGAATAGGTCTTTTTCGAGCTAAATTGAATTCCCTTGCAACTCTGAAAAGAATTAATCTTTTATATTAAGAAAAAAGATCTGTTATGTCAAGGATTTTCTGTGTCAATTAGAGAGAGCAACCCTGAAAAAAGAAGTCTTGGACGTGCGGCCGGGGTAGTCAGTTTTTTTACCTTTCAGAGTCGGATCCTTGGGCTGGTTCGCGATATGGTTCTGGCAGCGCTTTTCGGATCCGGGATGGCCGCTGACGCCTTTTTCGTGGCATTCCGCATACCTAATCTCTTGAGACGGCTTTTTGCCGAAGGGTCTCTCACCATTGCCTTTATCCCGGTATTCACGGAATATCTGACCCTCAAGACAAAAAAAGATGCCTTTGATTTAGCAAGGGTCGTGCTGACGACACTCTCCATTATCTTAGTTATAGTAACCCTCTTGGGAATTCTTTTTTCTCCCTGGATAGTAAGGATTCAGGCATTTGGTTTCGGGAGTTCAGGTGTCAAATATGATCTAACCGTTCTGCTTACCCGTATAACGTTCCCATACATATTTTTCATCAGCATCGTAGCCTTTTTTATGGGGGTTCTCAATTCTTTGAGGCGTTTTGCAGCACCGGCAGCCGCCCCCATTTTTCTAAATGTGGGTATTATTGGGGCTGCATATCTGATCTCACCTCATTGCGAAGCCCCGATTGTTGGTGTAGCAATAGGTGTCCTCATAGGCGGAGCTTTGCAGGTAGGTTTACAGATCCCATGGGCTCTAAGAGAAGGTCTCAGACTTTATCCGAAATGGCAATTAAATCATCCTGCTTTGAAGAGGATAGGTCGCCTTATGCTCCCTGCGATTCTTGGGTCTGCCGTATACCAGTTCAACCAGTTTATGGGTACGTTACTTGCAACATTCCTCCC
>DAOVUP010000132.1 GCA_030632525.1 Desulfobacteraceae bacterium
AACATTTTTATTATCGCATTTCTCCAGCGTGCCTGTGGTACTCTTGCCGATCGAGTTAATCCAAAGTATCTTGTTATTTTAGGCACTTTTGCATCCGGAATGACCGTATTCGGGATGCCATTTGTTGAGGGATTTGTGATGATGCTTTTGCTTAATATTCTCATGGGCATGGCCAATGGTTTTGCATTGCCCGGTGGACTCGTTATCATCGGAAAGCTTGGGCGCACTATGGGGATGGCATCTCTCATGACTATAACCGATGCTGCCTGGAGCCTGGGTATGATTGTGTCTCCAATTCTTTCGGGGATCATCCTTGATGTCTTTGGTCTTTCTTATGTCTTTATCATCGGCAGTTTCTTGATTTTAACAGGCAGTGCTGTTGTGACGCTATTTCTCAGGGATTACCAACCCGAAAATTTCAAAAGTAGAGAGTGAAGTTGCCCAGCCCGCGGTTTCATTAAAGGACCGTAACAGTGAGCCTATGAAGCCGCTCGGTACCTCTTCTCTTTGATGAACAGACTGCACAAGACCGCGGCAATCGCCATGACAGCCGACAGGACGAAAGCAAGCCCGTAATCCCCTGTTCGATCAAAACTCCAGCCTCCCACATAGGCCCAAAGACCTCCTCCCAGATGGTGTATGGTTGAGATAAAACCCGTCAACACGCCCACATGTGTGAATCCGTAAAGCCTTCCGGTCAGGGTGGTAGCGATTGGGGCCGTGATGAGAAAGGTGAAGCCAAAGGACAGAGAAAAGATATAGAAAGAAACCAGGTTCTGATATCTAAGGATCAGTACAAAGAGGAAAAATCGCAGCACAAAGGTGAGGACCACCGGCGTCTTGTTTCCGATAACGTCTGTGGCCGGTCCTGCGATCAACAACCCTGCCAGACTCACCAGTCCGTACCAGGCGAGCATATGTCCTGCCGTGGCAGGGGAAATGCCATGATCGGTCACAAAGGGGATCAGGTGGGTTGTCACCAGGAAATCGCCGCTCCCGCACACAAACATCACAAAGGTAAAAAGCCAGAAAGAGGATGTCCCCATGGCCTCGCGCAAGCCAAGATCCCGGGGGCCTTTTATTGGCAGGACCGGGTTTTGCGGTATCCCTCCTCCGTTTTCTTTCTCGTACCCAAAGGGCCTCAGTCCAAGGTCTTCCGGATCGCCCCTGATGACCCCCAGGGCCAGAACGATATTGACCACCAGCATGATCAAACCGATATAGAAATAGGAAGCCCTCCACCCATAGGTCAGGACAAAGGTGGTTATCAGCGGCACTAGGAGGAACTGCCCGATACAGCTGCCCGAGAGGGCTATGCTGATGGCCAGACCCCGGCTCTTCACGAACCATTTGCTCGTGAGCGCCGCTACCAATGGTACGGAGGTTCCTCCCAGGCCCACCGCTGAAACGATCCCGTAAAAGAAGAGGAACTGCGAGAAATAACTGATAAAGGAAACCGCCAGGTATCCGGCGGAAAGGAAGAGCGTTGAGATGACAATCACCCATTTGGGGCCGTAACGGTCGTAGATCCTGCCAACAACCACCAGGGACAGGGCAAACACGGTCATATTAACCAAAAAGGCCAGAGAGACCTGGGTACGGGTCCATCCAAATTCAGAGATGAGCGGTTTGAAGATTACGCCGATGGAAAGTCGCGCCCCTGCATTGAAAAAGAGGATCACAAAGGAAGCCCCTACGATATACCAACTGTAGAAAGGGGTCAGGGCAGAAGATTTTTGGCCTGCGGGCATGTTGGGGTCTCCGGGGTTGGAAATATGTTTACCAAAACTGTCGGGCCCACTACACTCAAAAAACCGTCACTATGTCAAGAGACAAAGGAATAAAAGAAATTTTTAACTTGTGGTAAAATCATTTCAGTAAGATCTCTCCCATTAAGACCCTATCTTACCCCAGCCCATATTCCTGACAATCTCAGAACTGCAATCCCCCCTGATTCCAACAATATTGTGGTTTCATTTTTCTTGACGCCAAAGTGGCATTTCGGTACTGTTCTCCCTTAAAAAGCAAGTTCTTATAACCAATCTGTGGATGGAGCCCTAAGGAGGAATATTTATGGAAGGCTTTATACCTTGGCCTGATGAATTTGCGAGGGAATACCGTGAGAAGGGCTACTGGTTGGACAAAACCATCAGTGAGGTCATGGACGAATGCTTTGAACGTTACGCCACTCGTACTGCTCTGATAGCTGATGACGGCAGGATTTTTACTTACTCAGAGCTGGGCAGATTGTCAACCAGGCTGGCCTTGCACCTCAACGCCTTAGGACTTAAGACCTATGACAGATTGCTTCTACAGATTCCGAATGTGCCGGAAGTACTTATCACCTATCTTGCCACCCTGAAGGCAGGAGGGATCCCCATTATGGCCCTCTCCGCTTACCGGGACTCGGAAATGGGCTACTTTGCCAAATTGGCAAAAGCGAGGGCAATGGCTGTCACATCCACCATCAGGGATTTCAACTACCAGGAAATGGTGGGACGAATCCAGACCGAAGCCCCGGATCTTAATATGGTTTTCGTTACCGGTGGGGAGCCCAATCCCGGCTATCACTCCATCGACAGGCTGCTTCAAGACCCGATCGAAAAAAGTGTTGACTCGTCTAATCTCCCCAGACCCGATCCTGATCTCCCTGGCGTGCTCCTGCTTTCCGGTGGGACCACGGGAGTACCCAAACTGATACCCAGGACACAAAATGACTATGTCTACAATTTTCTGTGCAACGCCCAATTATGCAACTTGGGAGAAGAAACCGTTCTATTGATTGCTATCCCCCAGGAACATAATTTTGCCATAGCCTGCCCCGGATTTATGGGGGTAATCTCAAGAGGAGGGCGTGAGGTCCTTTCGTCCAGCCCGGCACCCAAGGCGGCTATGGAACTTATACAGCGACATGGGGTGACCCACTGGGTGGCAGTCCCTGCCATGATCCTGGGGATGCTAAACCATCCTAAACGCCAGGAGTATGATCTCAGTTCTCTTGAGGTTATTCTCACTGGTGGATCAAAGCTCAACCCGGAGGTAGCCTTGCGGATAAGACCGGAGCTGGGCTGTGAGGTACAGCAGGTACTGGGGATGGCTGAAGGACCACTGTTCTGGATCAGACCCGATGACCCGGACGAGATAAGATTGTATACCCAGGGCAGACCGCAATCTCCGGCGGATGAATTCAAGATTGTTGACCCATCAGGAGGAGAAGAAGTTGCACCGGGGGAGGTGGGTGAACTGTGGTGCCGTGGGCCGCACACTATCCGCGGTTATTACTGTGCACCCGAACATAATACCAAGGCCTTTGCCGACGATGGTTTTTACAAATCCGGGGATCTTGTGCGGCTCCACCCCAGCGGTAACGTTGTTGTTGAGGGAAGGATAAAGGATACCATCAACCGGGGTGGAGAAAAGATCAGCGCCGAAGAGGTGGAAAACCACATCCTGGCCCATCCTGACGTGGATAATTGCGCTTATGTTGCAATGCCGGACCCCATACTGGGTGAAAAGGCCTGCGTCTTTGTTGTTCTCCTTAAAGGGAAAGAGATGCTCCTTGAATCATTAAACGGGTTTCTCATCAATGAACAGAAAATTGCCAGGTTCAAACTACCTGAACGGCTGGAACTGGTAGACTCCCTCCCCTTAACCCCTGTGGGGAAAATAAACAAAAAAGAGTTAAGGAGTGTGATTGCGGAAAGACTCGAAAAAGAAGGCGGGTAGATAGAATGCCCGTCCTTCTCATCCCTGAATAGTTCTTTTTATGTGTTCATTTTTAGATAGTGTCCATCCATTAATCCCAATGTGGGCACTGTGGGTTTCCAATTCAGAAATGACCTTTTCGCAAGGTCAAGGAAAACAAGGGTTTGCGCGGAGACGTACGTTAGTACGTCGCACAAGGGAACCGGTAGTTTGACGTCGAGATTGCGGAAAAGGACCATTTATGGATGGAAACTAGATAGATTCATATCTGAAGCAATCTATAACATGATCATTAACCATCCCCACCGCTTGCATAAAGGCGTAGCATATTGTCGGTCCAACAAATTTATAGCCTCTGCGCTTTAGTTCTTTACTCATTCTATCTGACTCTGGAGTAGCAGTTGGAATTTGACCCGATTCTTGCCAGGAATTTTGGATAGGTCTATCACCAACAAAAGACCATATAAATTCATCGAAACTTTTGAACTCATTAACGACTTTCAGATAAGCCCTGGCATTGACTATTGCCGCTTCTATCTTAAGTTTATTTCTTATGATTCGAGGGTCTTTTAATAAACGATTAATTTTTTTGCTGTTCCATTTGGCAATTTTAACCGGATCAAAACCATCGTATGCAACTCTGTATGCTTCACGTCTTTTGAGGATAGTGATCCAACTCAATCCGGCTTGAGCCCCTTCAAGAATAAGCATTTCAAAAAGCTTTATGTCATCATGAAGAGGCACCCCCCATTCCATGTCATGGTATTTTATATATATTGGGTCATCTGTTACCCAGCTACATCTTTTCATGAATTTCCTATATACACATAACCTGTGGTAAGCGAAAGGTATGGAGTGCAGCAGAATACCTGTCCGACTTCATATGTTTGTTATCTTCTAATTTCGAATTCTGAAAATTTCTTTAAAAATAGGCTTGACATAAGCAACCCCTGGTTTTATAGTTAAGCCATTGCTTAATCACTTAATTATAACATTGTTGACCTATGAATTTAGAACCTTCCGAGATATTTAAAGTGCTGGGCGTGGAAACGCGTGTAAAAATAATCGAGCTACTTAAAGCCCAGGGACCTTTAGGTGCTAAGGATATTGGAGTAACGATAGGAATAACAACTGCGGCGGTATCCCAGCACCTCAAAATATTGAAGCACGCAGGGCTTGTCAGAAGCGAGAGAAAAGGATACTGGATACCATATTCGATAGATGAAAAAGCAATGGAAAATTGTCGGCAAATATTGAGTGAAGTTTGTACGTGCGGATGCCAGGGAACAGGAAAATTTCGAGAAGTTGAATCAGAAATGTCGGATTTGGAATCGCTAAAAAAATATGAGAAAGAGCTTAATAACGAACTTAATACAGTACGGCAAAGGGTGAAAGAGCTGAAGTCCAGAAAAAAGTAGGCAAATTTTTTTGCGCGAATAATTAAGTGATTGCATAATCCCTTAATTAGAAAGGAGGTGATTAAAATGGCAGAAAAAAAGAACGACTGCGGTTGTGGATGTATTCCACTGAAACAAATCAGTGAGAAACCAGCCAAAGATAAAAAGAAAGTCAGGAAAGTTAAGTAGATAGAATATTGTCCAGTACCGCGAGAGGGGATGGGAATGTAGAGAAAACATCCTGTCCCCTTTGATTTATTTGCAGAACGTTTTACCCCACTGGCTAACATCAGTATCCCATTATTATCATTTCGCGCGGGATCAAGTCCCTGCCGATGCTGAAGTGCTCAAGGGAGCGTTGGGTTTGGGCGCCCCAGCGCTTGTCGGCAGGAACTTCGATTTCGCCGAGGCTATCGGTTTCTTTTCGAATTTGTGCCATTATGCTTTCTCCTTAT
>DAOVUP010000277.1 GCA_030632525.1 Desulfobacteraceae bacterium
CGAAAACTGTCTTTTTCACCCATATCTGCGTCAAACTCAAATTTTAATCCTCAAAATACTCAATTGTATTCCTGCGGTTAGAATTTTCGTCTTCCTTGATCTGAACGAAAAATCCTAGTTTTCGTTCGGACACTATTTATGATATTTCCTGTATCCGACATAATCCTCAATCAAATTTCAAATTCAACTTCCATATCCCCGTTAGCTTCTCTTTTCACTGGAATACTTATGAGATTTGTCCTGGCAGGCCCTGAAATCCGTTTGCCCGAAATTGCAAAGAGACTCCCGTGGCATGGGCATTTGAATTGCTGGGATACCGCATCAAAGTTGAGGGTACATCCCAAATGAGTGCACCGGGCAGAGAGGGCGTTAAAATCAGTCCCTTTCCTGATCAGATATACTCCTTCTTTGAAATTCGCAGCAGCGAGCTGTTCATCAGGATAAAAGACAACCGTCTTTTTCCTGATCTTTCGAAAGTTTATGAATGAGAAAACGGGATAGGCCAGGGCAGCCGTGCCTAATATATAAGCGAGCCACGAAAGACCTTTTTTGATAAATCCCCTTCTTTCCATCTGTTTTCCCGGATACTTGAAAATCGAAACTTGAAACTTGAAACTGGAAATTGGAAATTGGAAACTTGATTCTGGTCGAAGTTCCCGCCCTGAATCTGGGGAGCCTCCTAACAGTGAACCTCTGAACCGAAAGCCCCATAAACAATCCCCAGTGAAGTTAGGCAAAAAATACGAAGAAATCAACCATTCTCTTCGTGTGAGATCTGAAGAAAACATACGTTGCACAAGTCTGGCGATTATATTATGGTATCTGACGACCATCGGGCCTTCAACCCCTTCTCTGTCCTTAACCTTGATGGTCTCGTAAAAAATATCCAAGGCCGTCACTCCCGCGAACGCGGGGGTCTCCACATTTGATATTTAAAACCATAAATGTGTTGGTAGTTCCATAACTTTAGGCATTTTAGGCACTTTTCCGGTTTATCCGGGTTAGGAACCGTATGCTTGAGATTAGCGCAATTATGAATTCCGCGGTAGAAGATATCTTCGGTTTTAAGACCTGCTGCGGGATGAGGGCCTTTGATCAGAATCTCGAAATACATGTGAGAAATGTGGGCGAAAACCCCGTGGTTGTACCGAGCCACTTTGACCTCCAGGGGCCGTGGGGGTCACACCGGATTAATACCCTGATGCCTAATGGAGATCAACAGGTTCCCCCAGGTGAGATCAAGGCCTTTTATTGCACAATGGATGATACAATATGGGAAGAGGCGTGGGAAATGGTTTTCTACGATAGTGATAAAAACTCTTACCCCGTAGATTTGCGTCTCCGGTAGCCCATGGATTCAGGGATTATAATCTTTGGCTGCAACGGTAAGATGAGACCTTTGAAAAATGCTCAATTTTGGTCAAGGTCAAGGAAGGCGAGGATTTAAACCACAGGAATATATTGAATATTTCGAGGATTAAAATCTGAGCCTGACGCTGAGATTGGGCAAAAGGGGGCGTTTTACAAAGGCCTCAAGATGGCGTTAGCTCCGGACCCTGACCTTTCGGCTTTTGAACTGTCACCACAAGGAGGAGAACTAACTAATGGAAATTATTGAATACACTGAGGAGCACAGGATCTTTAGGGAAGCTGCAAAGAGATTCTTTGCAAAAGAGGTCATTCCCTATGCAGACGAGTGGGAGGAGGCCGGCATAGTGCCCAAAAGCGTGTGGCGAAAAATGGGAGAACAGGGTTTCCTTTGCATGGACGTGCCCGAGGAATATGGTGGCCTTGGCGCTGATTTTCTCTATTCGGTCATACTGACCGAGGAGCTTGGAAAGACAGGGAATACCGGATTGGCCGCGCCGTTGCACAGCGATATTATTGTCCCATATATCACCTCTTTCGGCTCTGAAGAACTGAAGAGAAAATACCTTCCCGGATGTATTTCCGGGGAACTGATCACGGCCTTGGCCATGACAGAGCCCAACACAGGGAGTGACCTGGCCGCCATTCGGACCACTGCCGTGGAGGATGGAGATGACGTGGTTATCAATGGCCAGAAGACCTTTATCAGTAACGGGATTAACTGCGGACTTCTTGTCTTGGCTGTTAGAGATCCTTCAGTGGAAAACGATTACCAGGCCATTGATCTGTATGTAGTGGATGAGGGCACACCGGGTTTTGAAAAGGGGAAGAAGATAAAAAAGGTGGGGTGGCACAGCCAGGACACTGCCGAGCTCTACTTCAGCGACTGCCGCGTCCCCAAGGGCAACCGCCTTGGACAGAAGGGGTCAGGTTTCATGATGCTGATGGAAAACCTCCAGCAGGAGCGGCTCATGTGTTGCGTTATCGCTGTGGTTGGTGCCGAACGCATGTTGGAAATGACCATCGAGTACTGCAAGGAGAGGAGCGCCTTTGGCCGCCCCATTTCCAAGTTCCAAAACACCCAGTTCAAGATCGTTGAGATGGCTACAGAGGTCAGGCTAGGCCGCACATTTGTCGATAAGCTGGTTATAGATCATATGGAGGGGGCAAATGTTGTGGTGAACGTATCCATGGCCAAGTACTGGACCTGTGAGATGGCCATGCGTGTTGCCGACCAGTGTGTGCAACTCCACGGGGGCTATGGGTATTGCGAAGAATATCCGATCGCCCGGGCCTGGAGGGATACAAGGGTTTTGTCTATTTTTGCCGGGACCAGCGAGATTATGAAGGGGATTGCCGCCAAGTTCATGGGACTGTGAGGATTGATGATTGTTGATGGATGATTGATGATTGGAAAGGGAAGGAGGAAAAAATGGAAAACC
>DAOVUP010000162.1 GCA_030632525.1 Desulfobacteraceae bacterium
GAGAAGAGGATCGACAGTGAACTGAAACAGAGATTGCTTGAAAAGATCTCTGAGGGAATTGATTTTGAACTGCCCGACGTCTTGATAGAGGCGGAGATTGATTTCTCCTTCAGAAGACTTAATGATAATCTGGAAAGAAGCGGGTCGAGCTTGGAAAAGGCGGGCATTACTGAGGCAGGATTAAGAAAGGAATTCAGACCTGCTTCAGAAAAACGGGTCAGAGAAATGCTTATATTAGACCGTATAGCCAAGCAGGACAAGATCGATATAGACGATGACGACCTTGAAAAAGGGTACGGAAAATTAGCAGAAAGTATGGGACAAGATATTGAAACCGTTAAAAAATATTATGAGGCAAGAGGCCAGTTAGATTCCCTGAAAGAAGAGCTGCTGAAGGAAAAAACATTGAATTATCTTGTTGATCATGCTAATGTTACAGAAATGGAGAAAGATGCGCTTACTCAGGGCGAGGGCCTTGAACAGGAGGAAAAATAGATTTTATGCTAATACCAATGGTTATAGAACAATCAGGCCGCGGAGAGAGGGCGTATGATATTTATTCGAGGCTTCTAAAGGATCGCATAATATTTATGGGGGAGCAGGTGGTTGATGATATGGCCAATATAATAATCGCCCAGATGCTCTTTTTGGAGTCTGAAGATCCGGACAAGGATATCAACGTCTATATTAATTCTCCGGGAGGGTCTATCACTGCCGGATTGGCCATCTACGATACTATGCAGTATATTAAGCCTGATATTGCCACAATATGTATGGGGCAAACCACGAGCATGGCTGCGCTCCTTTTAGCAGCCGGGACAAAAGGCAAACGTTATGCCCTTCCCCATGGCAGGGTTATGATACACCAGCCGTTGGGGGGCGCTCAGGGACAGGCTACTGACATTGACATCCACGCGCGGGAAATATTAAAGATGAGAGATGAGCTTAACGAGATCTTAGCAAAACATACTGGCCAGGATATTGAAAAGATCCGTAAAGACACCGAGCGAGACTATTTTATGAGCAGCGAAGAAGCCAAAGAGTACGGGATTATAGATAAGGTTATCAGCAAAAGGGAGATGCAAGAACAGGTTGCCAAGAAAAAATAATCTGCGATAAGCCGAATTAAATTACTAACGGTCTAAGGTGAGAAATTATGGGCAAAAATGACGTTTCTAATGACGACCTGCTCTGTTCTTTTTGCGGAAAGAGTCAGGATGAGGTAAAAAAACTCATTGCAGGTCCTTCAGTCTATATTTGCGACGAGTGTATTCAGTTGTGTAACGAAATTATTGACGAAGAGTATAGCCAGGAAGGCAAAGAGGGTGATAGTCAACTCCTGAAGCCTTCCGAGATAAAGGAGACTCTTGACCAGTATGTTATAGAGCAGGAAAGAGCAAAAAAGGTCCTTTCAGTGGCCGTTCATAACCATTACAAACGGATAACTACTAAGGTCGATATGGAAGGAGTTGAGATCGAGAAAAGCAATATCCTCCTGGTTGGCCCCACCGGTTCAGGCAAAACACTCTTAGCACAGACTTTGGCCAAGATATTGAAAGTTCCGTTTACTATTGCTGATGCCACCACATTGACAGAAGCTGGGTATGTGGGCGAAGACGTTGAGAATATTATCTTGCATCTCGTGCAGTTCGCCGACTACGATGTGGAAGCCGCATGCAAAGGCATCGTGTACATTGACGAAATTGATAAGATCGCAAGAAAATCTGACAGCCCGTCTATTACACGCGATGTCTCAGGAGAGGGGGTCCAGCAGGCCCTGTTGAAAATTATTGAAGGGACTTTGGCCAATGTTCCCCCTAAGGGTGGCAGAAAACACCCGCAGCAGGATTTTGTAAGGGTTGATACGAGCAATATCCTCTTTATTTGTGGCGGCACTTTTAACGGCTTAGACAAGATCATCAGTAATCGTCTCGGGAGTAAATTGATCGGATTTGAGGCCGACATAAAGGGGCAGGAGGATATAGAGATCAATGAAATAATGGCGCAGGTTCAACCCGAAGATCTTGTGAAATTCGGTCTTATACCTGAATTTGTCGGAAGAATCCCTATCACCACTACACTAAACGAGCTAAGCTTAGACGCTCTGGTAAGGATCTTGAAGGAGCCTAAGAATGCGCTTATCAAACAGTACAAGAAGCTGTTTGAGTTAGAAAATGTTAAACTAAGATTTACTGATGAAGTTTTGGTGGCCATTGCCAAAGATGCCATCAAGCGAAAATCCGGAGCTCGAGGTCTAAGGGCAATTCTGGAAACGGCCATGTTGGATATAATGTATGATATACCTTCTTTTCCCGAAATCAGTGAATGTGTAATAAATGAAGAAGTTGTTACGAAAGGTGAATCGCCTCTTTTGCTCTATGAAAATGAGGCCAAATTTGGATAATACTATGTCGAATGCTATTAATGAAGATTTTAGTGATATTGCTGCTGATGAAAGACAGTTTTACCCACTTCTGCCGTTGAGAGATGTGGTTGTCTTTCCAAATGTGGTTGTGCCTTTATTTGTAGGGCGCGAGAAGTCTATCAAGGCCCTTGAGTATGCTTTGTCTCATGACAAACAGATCTTTTTGTCAACTCAGGCAGATGCCAAAGTGGATGATCCATCTCCAAAGGATATCTTTGTTTTTGGTACTCTTGGTACTGTCCTTCAGCTCTTGAAACTACCCGACGGGACCGTAAAAGCCCTTATTGAAGGGAAGGAACGGGGCGTGATAGAAAATTTCATGGACAAACAGGGTTTTTTCATGGTGGAGGTTAGCAGAAGCGAGGATTCTTTTGCTCCAACTCCTGAAATTGAGGCATTAGTGCGCTCTATTAATAACAGCTTTGAAGAATATGCTAAATATAACAACAAAATTGGGAAAGAAATAGTTTCGGCAGTGACCTCCATAGACGACCCGGGACGTTTAGCAGATACTATAGCCGGCCATTTAGCATTGAAGGTCTCCGATAAGCAGGAGATTCTGGAAGCAATTGACTTGAACCAGCGGCTAAACAAACTCTATGAAAAACTGGGGAGTGAGGTGGATATCCTTCGTCTTGAGCATCGATTGAGGACAAGAGTCAAGAAACAGATGGAAAAGACTCAAAAGGATTATTACCTCAACGAACAGATACGGGCCATTCAAAAGGAGATGGGGACTAAGGACGATTTCAAGGCAGAACTTGATGAGCTGCAAAAAAAGATTAAGCGTAAGAGACTGACCAAAGAGGCCCATTCAAAGGTAAAGCAAGAATTCAAAAAGCTGAAAATGATGTCCCCCATGTCGGCAGAGGCCGCTGTGGTGCGTAACTATATTGATTGGATTATTGATCTTCCCTGGTTCGATAAAACAAAATCCAAGCTTGAGATTGAAGAGGCCGAGGTTATCCTTGAGGAAGATCACTACGGCCTTGAAAAGCCCAAAGAAAGAATTGTTGAGTATTTAGCTGTTCAACGTCTGACCAAAAAGATCAAAGGGCCGATTCTCTGTTTAGTCGGTCCTCCCGGAGTTGGCAAGACTTCATTGGCCAAGTCGGTGGCCAGGGCGACCGGTAGGAAATTTATCCGTCTTTCCCTGGGAGGGGTCAGAGATGAAGCTGAAATAAGAGGACATAGAAGAACATATATTGGGGCCATGCCGGGCAAGATTATTCAGTTCATTAAGAAGGCAAAGTCCAACAATCCGGTATTCTGTTTGGACGAAGTGGACAAGATGAGTACTGATTTCCGAGGTGACCCATCCGCTGCCCTGTTAGAGGTGCTCGACCCGGAGCAGAATGTGGCCTTCAATGACCATTACTTAGATCTTGACTATGACCTCTCCGATGTTTTTTTTATCACCACGGCAAACAACCTGCACAATATTCCTATTCCCTTGCAGGACAGGATGGAGATCATCAGGCTCCCCGGTTATACAGAGATTGAGAAGCTTAGTATTGCGAAACAGTTTCTGGTGAAAAAACAGATAGAGCAAAATGGTCTTAGCCCTGAAAACATCTCCTTTACTGATAAGGCAATTCTGACTGTCATTCGAACGTATACAAGCGAGGCAGGTGTCAGGAATTTAGAGCGAGAGATCTCTTCAATTTGCCGAAAGGTCGCCAAGGAAGTCGTCAAAAAGGGGAAGACCACCGTGATTTCCGTTAAGGCCCGGTCCATAGCGAAATATCTCGGAGTTCCGAAGTACCGTTACGGGCGTACAGAAGAAAAGGATTGTGTCGGTGTGACCACCGGTTTAGCGTGGACAGACGTTGGTGGCGAACTCCTCCAGACAGAGGCTGCCATAATGCCTGGCAAAGGAAATCTGGTCCTCACTGGGAAACTCGGGGAAGTTATGCAGGAATCGGCCCAGGCAGCCTTGAGTTATGTCCGGTCAAGGGCAAGGAGTTTAAAGCTGCCTGACAATTTCTATGAAAAGATAGATATTCACATCCACGTCCCTGAAGGGGCCATTCCCAAAGATGGGCCCTCTGCCGGCATTACGATCGCCACATCTATTGCTTCTGCGCTGACGAGTAACCCTGTAAATCGTGATATTGCCATGACCGGTGAGATAACCCTGAGAGGAAGGGTCCTTCCGATTGGAGGGCTGAAAGAAAAGATCTTAGCTGCCCATAGGGGTGGTGTTACCAAGGTGCTGATACCCTTAGAAAACAAGAAGGATGTCGCTGAGATCCCCAAGAAAATCTTGAAAAAGGTTGAGTTGGGCTTTGTTGAACATACGGATGAAGTCCTTAAAGAGGCGTTAATCTTGAGTGAGGGTGAGGACCTATTTGCTCCGGAAGGGGAATGTAAGCCCTTTGGTTTCACAGATAACGCTCAAGGTGAGGAGAGCGCTCTACCAAGCGTGACAGCCCACTGAACAATAAAATATGGTTCAAATTATCTTGACAAAAGAAAACTCA
>DAOVUP010000286.1 GCA_030632525.1 Desulfobacteraceae bacterium
AGAAAAGAGTATTTAAAAATTGAGGGATTTAGGCCCCGGTGAAATGCGCTCCGCTGTCATTACCATGAATTTCACGGGGTAAAGATTGAGGAATTGAGGGATTGGATACACGATACAGGATGCAGGATGAGGATACACGATGCGGACTGGATGGTTGGATGGAAGAGGGATACATAATCTGCGATAATCTGCGCCTGCCCCATGAAATGTTTTTTGCTTTTCTATTTCATCGGGGTAATCTGCGGATAGGGACTTTCCGGGATAAGGAGCTACTATGAAAGAAATATTTGAGACACTGGAGCAGTTATTTGAAGAGGATCGTTCTGCAGTACTTGC
This sequence comes from Desulfobacteraceae bacterium, assembly GCA_030632525.1. Lineage (GTDB taxonomy): Bacteria > Desulfobacterota > DSM-4660 > Desulfatiglandales > Desulfatiglandaceae > Desulfacyla. The sequence goes on from DAOVUP010000286.1 coordinate 337, forward strand.
TACCATTATCCGGCAGGCAGGTCCCTCGCCGCGGGGGATCGGGACCAAGTGCCTGATTATGGATGACGGTTCATTTATCGGTACCGTTGGAGGGGGCATCCTTGAGGCCCGCACATTGGAGAAGGCCGGGGAGATCTTTGATGACGGCCTCCCGGCCCGGCTCTATTTTTCTCTTGAGGGCACTGATGTTGCTGAAACCGAGATGCTTTGCGGGGGCCAGGTTGAGGTGTTTCTTGAACCCATATCAGCCGTAAATCCGGTCCACGTCGCAGTATTTCAGGAGGCAGGAAAAGGTTTGAGCCAGGGAGAAGGGGGCCTTCTTATAACCCTGATCGACCGGGAACGGTGGCAGGATGGGGAATCGCCTAAGCTGTTCTTAGGGAAAGATGGGGAAAGGGCCGGTTCCCTGCCAAAGGCACAGGGGATAGAGGATCTCCTTGTCAAAAGGTTGGGAAAGATGATGCGATCACAACTGTCCCTTTTCTCCATGAACGATGATGAGGGAAACCCGGTCGAGGTCCTTGCGGAACCGGTCATGGCCGCCTCATTTCTTTATGTATTCGGCGCGGGTCATGTATCGAAACAGATTGTTCCCTTAGCAAACCTGGTTGGTTTCCATGTGGTGGTAATCGATGACCGGGAGGAATTTGCCGATCCCGGATTCTTCCCGGAGGCAAAGGAGATTCGTCACATCCCTTTCGAGGGCGCGATGGGGAGGCTGGCCATTTATAAATCCTCCTTTGTGGTAATCGTTACAAGGGGGCATATGCATGACAAAACCGTTCTGGCCCAATCATTGAAAACAGAGGCCAGGTATGTCGGGATGATCGGGAGCAGACGAAAGAGAGATATTATTTATGAAAAATTGTTGGAGGAAGGGTTCACGCAGCAGGATATTGACAGAGTCCATTCTCCCATCGGTCTCGATATTGGTGCAGAGACTACTGAAGAGATCGCCGTGAGTATCGTGGCGGAAATGATAAAGGTGAGGGCTTAGGGATTGATGATTGTCGCTTGATGATTGGTTGGATGGAAGGGACAGGGGCCGGATGTCTACAAACTGGCAGAAGAGTTATCAGAAACAGCACAAAAACATGAAGGCCAAATTTCCAATTTCTATTTTCTAATTTCAACGTTCCGTGAACGGTTACCAAATAACCAATAACAAACCAGCGGAGGTCTAATGATGGGGGACAGCTATCAGCCATGGCTCTGGGAAAAATTGGGGGAGAGGTGTGTCAAGAACTTGAAAAAGCATGGGTTTGACGCCCATTTTGTCTCTACTCCTGATGAGGCAAAAGACCTTATCCTCAACATGGTTTCCGGCCATGAAACTTTTGGATTCGGGGGGTCTGATACTACAAGGTCTTTGGGGATAATAGAAAAGCTGAAAGCTGATGAAAAGACTATATATGATCACTGGCAAGCAGGTCTTACTAAGGAAGAAGATCTGGAAATACGTCTTCAACAGGGGAGGTGTGATTGCTTCCTTTGCAGTGCAAATGCCATTTCAGCCACCGGAGAGATAATCAATGTGGACGGTATAGGCAACCGGACCGATGCAATGACCTTTGGCCCAAAAAAAGTGATCATTGTTGCGGGAATGAACAAGGTTACCCCTGATTTCGAATCGGCGCTAACGAGAGTCAGAGATATTGCCGGACCGATGAGGGCCAAAAGCCTTGGTATGGAAACGCCCTGCGCCGAGACCGGAATATGCAGCGACTGCAATTCTCCGCAGCGAATCTGCCGGGTTACGGTAATCCTTCACCGCAGGCCTATGATGACCGATATATCTGTAATTCTGATAAACCATCTCATGGGGTTCTAATGACAAAACATACACACCGATTTGTAGAGGAATATGATGGTCTTGTGGGTTTCGGTTTTGACCGTGAAGGGGATGAAAATGCCCTGACATATTATCTCCAGAAATTCTCAGATGACGAGTGCATGGCCCTCATCCGGGAGCGGATATCACAGGGAGACATGGATGAGCTTTTTGACCTTCTCACACGGTTGCTGAAGATCTGTCTTGCCGAAGAGGAATACCACAAAGTTTTCCTCAAAGATGGTGAGTAGACAGAAAACGCGAAGTTATCTCAGAGCGAGCCCTAAACACCCCTATGAGGGAATAAGGGCGAGTATTTTCTGCTTTTCAGGTTCACCACTACTATTCCCGACGTAATCAATACCAGGGCGAGTGCAATATCGAAGGTTATCGTCTCCCCAAGGATCAATCCACCGAGCAGGACTCCGGCAATAGGCATAACGAAAATAAAGGAATGTAGTGGCACAGCCCCAT
>DAOVUP010000149.1 GCA_030632525.1 Desulfobacteraceae bacterium
GCAATTGGAGCTCGAGGTCCAAATAGTAGGGGATCCGGTTAGGATCCCCTGACCGGAGTAAACACAGTAGGAATAAAGAGAATTTCGAAAGCAGAATATGGAATAAGATTGAGTGAGAACAGATTAATCTTCATTTAGCAGAAAAGTCATGAAAAAACGGGCCATTTTGACAAAACGATCTCTCAGGGAAAAAAGGGGGCGGGCTGTTTTTGCGGTATTTGGCGTAATCCAGCGGATTGGATCAGGGTTTTTGAAGATTTTTCTCTTCGTCGCCGTTATAGCCGTTGTGAGTTTATCTTTTATATCCTTTTACCATTACCTGCTTACTTCTCCTTATATGAAACTTGAGCATGTCGATATGAAAGGAGTTGATGGAAAGATCAGAAATGAGCTGATTGAGATGTGTGGCTTGAACTCTGAGCAGAGTCTGTTAGGCCTCAACCTTAACAAATTGAAAAAAAGAATGGATGAGCACCCCTGGGTCCGCTCCGTTAAATTGGAAAGACGTTTCCCCCATACACTTATTGTTGAGGCTGAAAAACAGATTCCCACAGCATTAGCGCTTACAGATCGATTTTACTACGTGAATCAACGAGGCGAGATATTCAAGATGGTTTCTGAATCGGACGACAACGATTTTCCGATCATTACAGGTCTTTCCAAAAACAGATCAAGGGCCCAGGAGCAATTGGACAAGACTATGCATGTAATAAATATTTTGGAGTCAGAAGAAGATCTCTGGTCATTAGAGGGAGTTTCGGAAATACATCTCAGAAAAAATGGGGAGATATCGCTCTATTTCAATCATCTGAGAGCGGAGGTTACATTCATGTGGAACGAATTTGGCGACAAAATAGATGGGTTGAAAAAGGTGGCTGAACATCTGAACCAGACGGGAAAAATTGACACCGTGACGCATATTAACCTCAACTATGAGGATGGGGCAGTGGTCTCTTTCAGAAACAGCTAATACACAGTATCCGCATAGGGTGTAGCGCATAGCATATTTAGCAGAAGGTCATTCTTTGCGTCATGTGCTCTGCTCTACACGGGGAGTGAGGTGAGGAAGCAATGGCAGGGGATATAATTGTAGGTCTGGATATCGGCACTACCAAGATCTGTGCAGTGGTAGGAGATGTTAGCCCTGATGGTGTAGAGATAATCGGTATGGGAAGCCATCCTTCTGAAGGCCTGAGAAAAGGCGTAGTTATTAATATAGAACACACTGTCAATTCCATTAAGGAAACCATAGAGGAAGCAGAGACCATGGCCGGGTGTGAAATAAGCTCGGTTTATGCCGGTATAGCCGGAGGCCATATAAAGGGATTTAACACCCCGGGAGTCATCGCGCTGAAAGAAAAAGAGGTAACCAAAAAGGATATCGAGCGGGTTATTGAGGCTGCAAGTGCAGTGGCTATCCCCATGGACCGTGAGGTTATCCATACCCTGGTCCAGGAGTTTATCGTTGATGACCAGGATGGCATTCTGGATCCCCTTGGAATGGCCGGTGTTCGTTTAGAGGCTAAGGTTCATATAGTGACAGGCGCGGTTACATCCGCGCAAAACATTATAAAGTGCGCCAATAAGGCCGGCCTAGATGTCTACGATATTGTGCTCGAGTCTTTAGCTTCGAGCGAGGCAGTCCTAACAAAGGAAGAGCGCAATCTTGGAGCGGCGCTGATCGATTTTGGCGGTGGCACGACCGATATGGCCCTATTTTCCAGAGGAGCTATCAAACATACTTCGGTTCTGGCCCTGGGGGGGGATAACCTGACTTATGATATTGCTGTTGGTCTGAGGACGCCGAAGTTGGATGCGGAAAAGATCAAAATAAAATATGGGTGCGCGCTTTCATCAATGATCGGCAGGGATGAGATCATAGAAGTCCCCGGAGTAGGGGGAAGGAAGCCGAGGACCCTTTCCCGGCAAATCCTGGGGGAGATCCTGGAGCCGCGGGTGGAAGAGATTTTTGCTCTGATCCACGGCGAGCTTGCACGTTCAGGCTACCAGGAGAGGGCCGGTTCGGGAGTTGTTGTGACGGGTGGATCTGCAGAACTCCCGGGAGTCAGCGAAATAGCAGAGCAGATATTCAATGCCCCGGCCCGAGTGGGATATCCCGAGGGGATAACAGGACTGGCAGATCTTGTCAACAAGCCCATGTACGCCACAGCCGTGGGTCTCGTTCTATATGGTGCCAAAGTAAGCAAAAGAAAGCGAAAATTCCGAATAAGGGATTCCAATATTTTTCACCTTGTTATGGCAAGGATGAAAAGATGGTTTAAGGAGATTGTTTGATGAATTTGGGTACTGGGTATTGAATAGGATGGGAGGAAAGGAGAGAGGTTGGAGGTCAGATGTCGGATGTCGAGAAAGGACGGAGATCAGAAGGTAGAACTGCAGGATGGAAGACCAGATGGGATGTTTGGATAATCTGCGTAAATCTGCGGAATCTGCGGATGGGGATTAGGGGTTCACAATTAATTATTCACAAGAAAGGGGGACATTATGAAATTCGAGTTCATCGATGAGGTTGAAAAGGGGAGCTACAACGCCAGAATAAAGGTGTTGGGTCTCGGAGGCGCTGGGGGCAATGCGATTAACAACATGATTAGCTCAAACCTGAGGGGGGTTGATTTTGTTGTGGCAAATACCGACTCCCAGGATCTTGAACAATCTTTATGCTCTCACAAGATCCAATTAGGTCCTGCCATCACCATGGGTCTTGGAGCGGGGGCAGATCCTGACATCGGCAGGACTTCAGCAGAGGAGAGCATCATTGAAATCAAAGATGTATTGGATAATTCAGATATGGTTTTCATAGCGGCAGGGATGGGAGGGGGAACAGGGACCGGCGCCGCTCCTGTTGCGGCCCGTGAGAGCAGGGAGAGCGGGGCTCTAACGGTGGCTGTTGTGACAAAACCCTTCAAGTTCGAGGGTGAACCGCGAATGAAGAGGGCGATGGAGGGCATCGAGGCCCTCAAGAATCAGGTCGACAGCCTGATTGTCATCCCTAATGAACGCCTAAAGAGCTTAGGTGATAAAGCAACACCCCTTAAAGATCTTTTCGTTAAGGCCGATGATGTACTCCTCCAGGCGGTCAAGGGGATTTCAGATCTAATTATGAGCCGCGGCTTTATCAATCTTGATTTTGCCGATGTAAAAAAGGTAATGGAACAGATGGGAACCGCTCTCATGGGGATGGGTAAGGCAAGCGGAGAGAACAGGGCGTGCGAAGCTGCACAAAACGCCATCAACAGCCCTCTCTTAGAGGACATCTCCATTGATGGGGCCAAAGGACTCCTCATGAATATAACCGGACCACTCGACATGACCATGGAAGAGGTTGAAGAGGCCTCCAACTACATTAAAAACGAAGTGAATGATGATGCGGAGATTTTTTGGGGAATGGTCCTTGACGATTGCTTAGAGGATGAGGTCCAGGTGACAGTTATCGCCACCGGGATAGATGGCCATTCTGAAGAGAAAGGTCGGGACTATCTCAGGACCGTTGTTAAAGATGCGATTGAGACCCCGACCCCGGATTATGATAATGTGGTCAGGCTGAGAGATGTAACCCCTGAAGATGTTGAAGAGGACTGGACTGTGAGGAAGAATGGTGTGAATCTCGATACGCCTACTTTTTTAAGGGAGGGAAAAGGCCCGTCTGATTTATTTGAGGAAAAGTCGTGCAAACGAGAGAAAAGGGGATTTTTCGACAAATTCCGCATAAAGGAAAATCTGGATTATCCAACCTTTCTGCGAGTGAAAGCCGATTGACCGTGTTGGAGTTACCCAGCGTTTGTCTGAATCCCGCTTTCAGCGGGAAACCCTGAATCTTTGAACCCTGTCGTAGATCCCCGCACATATTGCGGGTGAACCCGTGAAGGTAAACTGAGACGTGTCAAGCGACATCATTTCCCTCTATCGAGCCCGGCTTGCAGAGGAAAAGGGATCTGTAATAAAAGATTGGGGCGGTAAGCTGTCAATTGCCCTGATATACCCCAACTACTACCGCTTGGGCATGTCAAATTTGGGTTTCCAGATTGTTTACCATCTTTTAAACGAAAAGTCGCGGGTTGTTGCAGAGCGTGCTTTCCTGCCCGAAGGTCAAGAAATGTCCCTCTACCTCCGATCGGGAAAGCCGCTCCTCTCCTTGGAATCGCAGACTCCACTCTATGAATTTGATCTCGTGGCCTTCTCTCTCTCCTTTGAAAATGACTATGCCAATGTTCTTCAAGTCTTAGCATTAGCCGGGATTCCCCTCTCTGCAGAGGAAAGGCCAGACCTCAAACCCCTTATTATGGCAGGGGGGGTTACCACTTTTCTTAACCCGGAACCATTGTCTCCCTTTGTGGATTTCTTTTTGATTGGCGAGGCTGAAGCCAATTTAGATGTGTTTTTGGACCTCTTCATGGAGTTCAATGATTACAGGTCTTCAAAAAAAGAGGTCATTATCAATTTAGCTAAGAATATGCCTAATCTTTACGCCCCCCTTCTCTACCAGGCTCAATACCATAAGGACGGCACCCTTAAGGCCTTTATTCCGGAAGGAGAGCAGGTCCCTGAAAAAATAAAAGTGGCCTGTTCTGCCGAAGGTGGGTTCTCTGAACAAAGGATGCCAATTTCGGCCATTACCACTCCGAATACGGAGTTTGGGGACAAGGTCCTGATCGAGGTGGGAAGGGGATGTGGGCATGCGTGCCGCTTTTGTGCTGCGGGATATGCCTACCGCCCTCCAAGAGCCTATAAGGACTCACTGCTGCGCGAATCCGTTCTCAAGGCAATGGGGCGATCCCATCAAATAGGCTTGCTGAGCCCCGCGGTATCGGATATAGTCGGTATAGAAGATCTGATGGCAATGATTGTCGAGAGAGGAGGCTCTTTTTCTGTCTCATCATTAAGGGCAGAGAGCTTGACGCAGGGGCTTCTTGATAAATTGAAATCGGCTGGGCAAAAGACCGTAACCATAGCCCCGGAAGCTGGATCTGAAAGGCTTCGGAAGACGATAAATAAGCGCCTTACAAGAGATCAAATCATTAAAACTGTGCGCATGATTTCCAGGACTGGGGATTTTTCTATCAAGCTATACTTTCTCATAGGTCTTCCCACTGAAACGGACGATGACATAGGCGAGATCACGGAACTTGTAAAGGGAATCAAACACC
>DAOVUP010000128.1 GCA_030632525.1 Desulfobacteraceae bacterium
GGCGGCAAATGCCAGCCACGGCACCCCTTTTGACCTGTCGTATTTCTGCTTGGCCTCAAGAAGCCCAATGATCCCGTAGTGGTAAAGATCATCCTTTGTGATTTCACCTGCCTCACCTGCCGGACAGTACACGTTATAAACCTCGGAAGCGACTCCCCGGACTAAAGAGGTCTCTTTGGGAGTAATCATAACGTGAACTTTGCCCATAATACCTGGCCTTCATACTGAATATCGAAGATTATCTGTGAAATTCAAAAGGTTTTTGTTTTGTACGTTGTTTCCTTCCCCATACCACTAACTACTAACCACGGTCAATTCATTTGGGTGCAGCTACTCTCTTCTCCTAAAGAAATGCAGGTTTTGAAAAGAGCAGCATATACACCCAATTCATTTTTCTTGAAAACAAGCAATTCCCTTCGATAGGGAGTAGTCAAGGGCACAATCCCCCCCAGTACAGGGGGAACCGAACAATATAATCGCAAAGGCAAAAGGAGGTGGATTATGACCATTCGTAAACAGACAATCAGCGGGCTATTGATCATATTATCCTTATTAATCCTAGGAGTTTCAGGTTGTATCTGGGGCCAGAAGGCGGTCGTAGTAGGAACGGGACCCACCTGTGAAGAGGCGCTCTCCACAGGGATTCAGGGATTTTCAGACGATGAATTGGCTCTGTTTCTGGACAGTTCTCTGGCAGAAGGGCGCAAATCCGAGTGCTGGATACCGATCATGGAGACATGCCTCAACGAAAACCGCGAGATCCCTCGCCGGCATTTGGCTGAAGCTGTCAAAACCTTTAACAAGCGACGTTACGAAGCGCTTTTTCACAAAGCCGTGTACCGGTATCTGTCTGACGTCGCCAAGGGGAAAGCGGCGTATCGTCCGGAGGACCGTTTGCTTCTTGAAAACTATTGTAGTTTTCTCATCAACAGCGCCGGGAGTGCCCATGACAAGAATCTGGGGCAGGCCCAGATGCTGTGTCGCAAACTTGACGCGGGACTTTACAGCAAATTTTTCGAATAAAGGACGTTCCGATGACAGAACCGTCCGATGTGTAACCCACTCATAAATCACAATATAACCCGGAGGAGATCATGGCCCCTAATAATTCGACCATACTCAATGTGGCCCAGAACTATTTATCTAATAAATATAGGCTGGAAGTCCATGATTTTGAATTCGTGGCGCGGTGGAAATTCCCGGATTGGGGTGTGCTGCTGTTGTTCAACATAATAAAGGAAGGCCATCCAAGTTATGGCTCAACGGTCGCATACCGCGTGAATTGATAAATGCTGTGAGGGTCCCATCCATTCACACTTTTTCTCCGCATTGGGATGACCGAACAACCTGAACCTAACAGATCAACCCCATTAAATTTAAAGAACAGGAGGGTAACAGAATGAAAATGACAATAAAAAAGATTGACCGTGAATTAACGGCTGTGGCCGGAGGCCTGTTTATACTCTTTCTGGCGCTTTCGTCCATTTCTCACGCACTTCCCTACTCTGAAACGAAGAGCGGGGACAGGGCGGTTGAGATCGCAAAGAAGGCAAGGGACCGGGTGGAACGTAACGGGAAGAGGTTGAAGGCCTCGTCCCATACCCTTTTTAAAGAATTTGCCGAAAGGACAGTGGCATTACAGAAGCTGATAGATACCCGTCAACGGTTGGACAAGGCCGGTTTTTTGGCAAAGGGCGATCCTGAAGGCGACGCGCGGCGCGCCCACATAAATGCCAAAATCCTTGTTGAGGTAGGTGAGCTAAAGAAGGTTACAGACAAGCATCTGGTAAGCCTTCTCAACTCTCTCCAGACCTTTGATGATGCGGTGGCCGGTTCACTCGTTGACTGCCAGGCTACACGATCCATCAACAGCAACTATGAGCTTACTTTAGATCAGTATCTGAAACAGGAGAAAACCCATTACGAACAGGCGGCCGAGGACGCCCAGGCAGCTTTGACTGAATACCAGGATACAGACGACCCAAAGCTAAAGGCCAGGTTTCTCAAGAGATATAACAGGGCTAAAAAAAGGCTTATCCGAATCGGCCAGAGGCGTCAGCTTTACCAGGCCCGGATAAAGGTGGCAGAAATGAACCAGAAGATCAGCGGGATCATAAGGGAAAAGATCAGAGAGGAGGGGAATGATATCTCATCAAGATTCAGGCAGGTGATGGCAGATCTCTATAATACTTATTCAAAGATTATTCCCATCGCAGAGGTGGGCGGCACCGGAACACCGGAGATCTTAGCGAATCTCGGATTCAATAATGTTGAGGAGCTCCGGGAGACCCTTGATATCGTTGACGGCGCCATTGGGAAGTTAGGTGTGGTGCTTGACGATATGGTAAACGAAGTCCTGGCAGGGCTTGGCGAAATCAAGGTGGTCAAGGACAGCAGCCTCGCCACCGAGTCTTTTAGCATTGAAGAGGAAATGGAATTCCTGAGCAAGCAACGGGAAGCATGGAACAGCTAGTTTCCATCCATAAATGGCCCTTTTCCGCAATCTCTGCGTCAAACTGCGGGGTTCCTTGTGCGACGTACTATCATACGTCTCCGCGTCCCGCCTGGGCGGGATTTTCCTTGATCTTGCGAAAAATTGCGTATTTATGAATTGAAAACCCATAGCGCCCACAACGGAGTTAATAGATGGGCACTAATTAGAAAGGGGGGAATACACAATGATTAAGACAATTAGAAATAATGGAAGGGCGATTGTACTGGCAGGGGTTCTGATCATCCTGTCCAGCCAGTGGGCAGCGGCAGGCTCACTCTATGAATACTATACCAGCGTCTCTACAAAAACACTGAAGACCGAAACCAAGGGAATGGGCAAGGAGTTATCCGCTACCTTCAATCAGAAGGGGATAAGCTCTCGCCAGCAGAAGATCGATTTTGCCGATTATTACGCCAATCTGAAAAAGCTGGTCCTTTATTCCAGCAAGCTTGCAACCTACAGCGAATATGGAAAGGACCTCCGGTTTGCTCGCGACAATGAGGTTTTCAAAGGGCTGCCCATGGAAACCAATACCCATGGAAAAAACGGACCGCAATTAGATCGTAAGGATTTCGTTAACAAGAAGTATGGCGAGATGAAGAAAAATGTAGAAGAAGAGATTGAAACCTATGTTGATCTCATCAAGCTCTCTTTGGACGCTTGTGAGACTTTGACTCAGAACGACCTTAGCGGATTTGCTGAAGACAAGAAACACCAAAGCCGGGTTGTGAGTTTCAAACGGGGTAAAGAATTCCGGGATTATCTGAAAAAACGCGACCGCCTGGCAGAGAGATGGCCCTTGTTAGCAGCACGGATCTCAAATCAGCTTTCCCTTTGGGACCCGAGACCTGCTTCACCTGATGATCCTTTAATCAATACGAAAATTGCAGGAGCAATCTGAAATGGCCAGATTATTCACTAAGAAAGACGGCAGGCTTAAGACCGGACGTGTGGCGATACTGATTTTTGCGGGACTTCTGGCGGCATTAGGCATGCTCTTTAAGATCAACAGTTCAGTTGATCACGCACTTTTGGCGGTGAAGCATGTCTTTGAACCACAGGAGGTTCAACCAATAAGGGAGAAACCAGCACTCAAGCAGGTCATCGCCCGGGTAGAGTCTGCGAAGGACAAAGAAGCTGAGCAAAAAAGCGCACAATTACCGGATGAAACCCGAACAGAGGAGAAAAAGAAGGTTGACCCGGTGGGCAGCGAAAAATCAGAAACAGCGGCCAGAGATCAGAAAATGGCCGATAGTTCACCCGTCAAACCTGCACCCCATATAGAAAAAGACCCTGCGCCCTGGGACGTCGCCCGGACCGACGAAAAATTACTCACAGCCGAACCTCCCGCTAAGGATGCAGCAAAAGTTGAACCTGAAACAAAATCCTCACGTCGGGAAAAACCAAATTCTGAGCAGGAGATGGAGAAAGCCCTCGCTGAGGCGGCAAGAACACCGCTCTCTGATGTTGGGCGTCAAAAACATGACGAGGGACGTCAGGTTCGGACAGAAGAGTCAGCGTGGGAAAAGGTCGGCCACATGACAAAGCAATCGAAGGCCCCGCCTGAAACGCAGATGGCCGTCCCCGGCAAGTCTGAAACCGATGGTCGTATTGTATTCGACCACGCCGGTCTGGCAAAGATAGCCCGAAAATCATCTGAGGGGGAGCCCGAAGAACAGAAATCAAAAACGATCAACCTATCTGAAAAGCTCAACCGTCTGACTGCCACGCCAAAGCAGCCAAAAGAGAAAGAGCAGCCTGAGACCTCAAAAGCCCTAGGCAGTCTTCGTAAGACGAACTTTCTCGATGCTGATCCCGATAAACGTGAGATAACCGTTGATCAAAAGCAGTACAAGGCACTCTTTCATAGCTGGCGCATTGCCGGCAAAGAGAGAAAAGGGAAAGAGAAGACCCCCCTGAGGGTGGAAAACCTGAGGAACACATACGATCTATTTCAGATGAAACCTGTCGCCGTGATCAGGGGAAATGCATTTTTCGATCTTTCTGACGGCACAAGGGTTGCTGAGAAGTCCTTAGAGGAATATTCCACGACAGTGTTTCTTGTGGACCGGCCATGGGATAAATGGGGCAAGGCATTAGCCTCAGCCGGTATCCGACGCGGAGATAGATTTGAGGTAAGGTATTATATGTATGATTTCATAAAGGACGCTATCTACGCCCGGGTGAATCAGGCCTTTTCCTGGTGCAGTGAAACGGGTCTGATACCCGGAAACCTCCCCGCAGGCTCGGTTGATGTGCTCGGGAGGGCCTATGTGATCAACCGGCAGGGCGGAGGTCGATTCGGAGTGTTTGTACCTGTTTCTCTGGACACCAAAGATGGACGTACCGTAGCTGTTGATCCTGTCTGCTTCCGCGGACAGGCTGATGTGGAGACGTTGCGGGAGGCGGGGGTTCTTTAGTTACTGGTTACTCGTTACTGGTGCTGGATGGTTGCACGGGAATTTGGCATATTGCACGTCAGGAACCACTGACCACGGACCACTGACAAAGGACAAAACATGGAATTTATTCGCTGGATATTAAATAATTTCGGTCTCTTTTTCGGGGCCATATTTCTGATCTACATTTATATGATGGTCAGACGTATGACAGCACTCTATGACTTTCTCAGACTGGTGCCCCGGTGCGAAGATCCGGGGAGGCCCCTGAAGGTTGGTCAGAGCAGGGCTCTCAGCTTTTTAGACGGCTTTTTCAAAAGGCTTTCCCAGGCCGTTGTTAGAGGCGCGGGCAGTTCAGACGCTGTCATTGACGCCATCTGGTCCGAGGTGGACTGCCGGATCGGCGTACACTTTACGGCCCTGAACGGCTACGCCAACACCCTCATCCTTATAGGATTTGCAGGGACTATCTTCGGTTCCATCGGAGCGTTTAATGAAATGTTCCGGGGTCTGGCAAAGGGTGAGGCAAGCGCCATGGTTTTTGTTACATCATGGAACAACGGTCTTGCCACCGCACTTTACAACTCCTTAGGTGACGCTGCCATCGGGGAAACGCGTGGTACCCTTGGATGCTCGCGGTTTCTAATGACCAGGGCAAAACAGCTGGAAACAATGGTGGGGTTGAGGATAAGCGAGATAATTGAGGAGGAAAAATCATGGCCCGCAGA
>DAOVUP010000275.1 GCA_030632525.1 Desulfobacteraceae bacterium
AGTTCTTCGATCTTCAGAGCGAGAGTCCTTATATGCTCATCGTCGCGAGCTTGGCCGAGGCTCAGCGGCTGCCAGCTCCGGAGGTCCCCCGAGGGGCCCCCTACTTAGAGCGCCTCCAGCAGCGCCGCTCCACCATCGCCGCCGTCACCCACGTGGACGGCTCATCCCGGGTCCAGTCCTGCGACCTACGAACCCAAACCAAAACAGATGGTCAAACTTACAGAATCCAAAATATACTTTGCCGTTGGTGTTTTCTTTGAAGAGGTGTGGCTGAAGAAATTCGCCGACGTCAATCCTGAAATGAAAATTATTGCCACGCAGAATGGTATAGAGAAAATACCCATGAAAAGGCACCTGCACGCTTATAAAGAGACACATCTCCATAAAGCGGTAGCACGCGCCGGGAGCAAAGACCCCCATATCTGGCTTTCTCCGCCTTTTGTGATGTTGCAGGCTCGCAATATCCTTGATGCTTTAGTGAGGGTGGACCCTACTAACAGGGGAATATACGAGTCCAATTACAAGGGCTTTGTCACGGAACTGGTAGATCTTGATCTAAAGATCAGCGATCTATTTGCAGATACAGGTCAGGGCACACGGTTCATGGTCTACCATCCTGCGTGGGGATATTTTGCAAAGGCCTATGGTCTGATACAGATCCCGGTTGAAATGGAAGGTAAGAAACCAACACCCAGGGGGCTCCAACAATTAATTCGCAGCGCTAAGAAAGATGGAATAAAGGTGGTCTTTGCCCAGCCCCAGTTTTCCACAAAAAGCGCCGAGACAATTGCCAAGGCCATTGGAGGCCGGGTCATATTCGCTGACCCGCTTGCATTCGATTGGGCAAAAAACCTCCTGCTGGTGACCAGTCAATTTAAGGCCGTTCTTAAATGACAATTGTGGTTTCGTAGCAATAGCGATGATCGCTTTCGGTTAGGTTCCCCATACATTCCCGGCTCTGATCAAGCTCCCTTGAACTCTCCCTTTCGTTTCTGCAAATATGCTGACACAGCCTCAAGGAGATCTTCCGAAGGTACGACCATAGCTGATCTGGCAGCATTATATTCCAAGGATTCCTCCAGACTGACTTCCTCGTCAAAGAGTAAAACCTCTTTGGCCCCCTGAACAGCCAGAGGTGGGTTGCCGGCGATCTCCTCTGCCATCTCCCTCCCCTTCATCTCCAAGGTCTCTTTGTCAGGGAAGACATCGTTTACCAGATCAATGGTCTGGGCCCTCTTCGCGTCGAACCGGTGCCCCCGAAATGCAATCTCCTTAGCGTGCCCCTTCCCCACAACCCTCGGGAGACGCTGCAATCCACCCACATCGGTAATAAAACCTAACTTCGCCTCAGGAAAGGCGAACAGTGTTTCCTGGGAGCAGAGTCGGATATCACAGCAAAGGACCAGTTCCAACCCGGCCCCGAGGCAATGCCCGTGAATAAGCGCGATAGTTGGTTTGGAAATACGTTCCAGCCGTGTGTGGATATCCTGAGTCTTTCTGACCTCTTTGAAGAACCAGATCTTCTGCGTCGCATCCGGAGGTCTGTTGACAGCAGAAAACAGCTCGTTTTCAGGACTCAGGTCCAAGCCGGCGCAAAACGATTGCCCCTCCCCCCGGAGAAGGACCACCCTCGCCTCTCCGTCTTCTTCGGCCATACCAATCGCCATGTCCAGGGCGTTCCACACCACCGGATTCAATGCATTCCGCTTCTCAGGTCTGTTCAGAGTAATAACGCCTATATGATCATCCCTGTGATAAGTAACCAGGTCTTTCTTTTCTGTGTTTGACATACGATCCTCCTTTAAAATTTAGGGATTCAGGAATTTAGAAATTCAGGAATTAATAATAATAGAATCAGAGGGAAATCGGATTTAAGATCTATCTCTCATGCTATTCCGGTTCCCGTGAAAAAAGGATCTCTCCCTCTCCTTTTTTTCTGAAAATCGATCTGTCTTCCTCAAGATATCTCAAATGGGCGATCGCTTCCCCTGTGGCAAACCACTTCTGGGCCAGAGGAAACTGGTCCCATGAAGCGCAGTCTATGTCCCAGGACATCTCTGAGGCAACCTGATAGGCATTTTTTGCCTCATTGTTCAAGATTGTGAGGACCTCTTCAATTCGCATGTAATGATGTTGCTTCAGTTCGTCAATCCTTTTACCGTGGTTCTTAAACACCCTTCTATGCCCTGGCAAGACCAGATCAACACCCAGTCCGCGGACCTTTTCAAGGCTGGCCAAATAATTCTTCAATGGGTTTTCCCGGTCCGACCAGCACTGGATGTTGGGAGTAATGTCGCCGAGAATATGGTCTCCGCAAATGAAAATCTTTTTTTCAGCCTCGTACAAGCAGGTATGTCCCTTGGTGTGGCCGGGAGTCTCAATACACCTGAAATGATAGTCCCCAGCCCGAATGGTATCATCGTCTGTCAGGATGCTCAGTTCAGGGACCCATTGAGAATGGAACTTGAAGCCAGGGTGACTTTTCAGGGCATTTTTGAGCTCATTCTTAGGAAAACCATTCCGCCCGGCATATTCGACCATCGGGTCCCACCCATCCCAGGACTCGATTATCTCGCTATCCGGACGATTGAAGAACACCTTACCGGTATCAGTGACAAGTTTGGACACAAGACCGAAATGATCGGCATGGAGATGGGTGATAAAAAAATCGGTCTTGCCCAGATCAACCTTCAGTTCGCCCAGACCGCTCTCCATAGCCTCGAGACATTCCTTCCGATTCAAACCGGTATCAATCACCAGGTTTCTCTCCTGAGACCTTATCACATAGGAATTGAGGTATTTTAGTGGACTGTCCGGCAGAGGAATCTCTATTCTAAAAAGGTCCGGCAAAAGCTCTTCAATC
>DAOVUP010000287.1 GCA_030632525.1 Desulfobacteraceae bacterium
GCAATTGTCAAGCAGTGCCCATCCAGAAATGAGATAGTTTTCGCAAGGTCAAGAAAGATGTGCCGCTATAGGCGGGATTAACCACAGGAATACATTGAAGTATTTCAAGGATTGAAATTTGAGTATGGCGCCGACTTGTCCCGTTACAAGCGGGGGATTTGCCAGATAAGCTCAAGACTTCGAAAGGGCGCGTTTTGCAAAGATCCCGAACTCCTGTTGACAAAAGCGATTGTTATGGTTAAAAATAACTATTAAGAATTATTGAATATCTGTTTTGATAAATCAAGGGGGAAATTATGTATACGCCCATGACCATATCCGGACTAACCGTAGATCCGATAACAAACAGTCCCATCGTAATCCTCAAGGAAGTTGACGGCGACGGAACATTACCCATATGGATAGGACTGTTAGAGGCCACTGCCATTGCCAGTGAACTGGAAGGCGTCAGGTTTTCCAGACCGATGACCCATGATTTGCTAAAGAATATGATGGACATGGTTAATATCGAGGTCAGCAAAGTCGAGGTTTGCGATCTCAAGGACAACACCTATTATGCCCTTATTCATTTCAAATACGACGGCAAGGAAATGGCGATTGATGCCAGACCAAGCGATGCGATTGCGCTTTCCCTCAGGCTGAAAACGCCTATTTTTGTAGCCAAGGAGGTAATCAGTAAGTCCAGCCAGATAGATCTGAAGGCGGAACCTCAGGATAAATCAGAGAAAGGTAAGAAGTGGCAAGAGATTTTGGAGAGCCTTAAACAGGAAGATTTTGGAAAATATAAGATGTAACTTTGATGAATTCGTAAAAAGTACAATTTGACACAGAGCGCACAGAGGACACAGAGATAACTATTTGTAATAACTGTATTCTAATTTCCTCAGAAATAATGAAAATCTGACTTTTTCGACTGTTTACGAGAGCATCAACTTTGTACCTATTTTTCTTGAATTCGCAAATCATCGATATAGAATCCCATCCAACCAAATCATCCATTCTTTTTGATCTACATATCAGGTTGAATTTTTCGGCTGCCTAAGTTGATAATCCGGTACCGCGATTCGCGGGATTCGACCAATCACAGGCTGCAGACCATGAACAGAATCAAAAAAAGACAGCTTTTTAACATCATAGGGGGAGGAGTTATCCTCTTGTGGTTGGTGATGATAGGCCTTTTGATCAAGAAGAACTACTTTAAAAATGATACAAAAGGCCTTGAAATTACATCTGTAAACATATCTACCGTCAAAAATGTCCAGGACGACTGGATGGAAATCTATCTCAAGGATCAAAAGATCGGTTATTCAACAACCAGGATAACCCCCTTAGGAAAAAACTATCTTATATATGAAGAGATTGTATTGAACTTCAGCCTCATGGGTCAGGCAAGCCTCATGCGCACCTCCACGCGTTCTATTGTAGACCAGGAATTTTTGTTGAAGAGTTTCATGCTCAAAGTCGATTCCGGGGTTGTCAACTTCCGGGTCTCAGGTAAAGTTGAGGGCCAGAGCATGCAGATAGAGGTTGGCGAAAGGAAGGAAAAGAAAATCCACACCATAAACCTGTCGGGGCCACCTGTGATCGGTTCGGGGATGTCGCAGTTTTTTAGAGGCCGCCCATTGGAGATAGGAGAATCATTCAAATTTTTCTTGTTTGATCCGTCAACCATGGCGCAAAAGGCAGTGGTTATAAAAATTGCTGCAAAAGAACCTCTCTTCATAAATCGTCTGAAGTACAGCACATATCGGTTGGAAACGGATATGTGGGGCCAGAAGCTGATATTCTGGCTTAATGAAAATGGAGAGGTTTTAAAGGAAAAGGGTTTTATGGGGCTTACTCTGGTCAGGTCCAACGCTGCAACCGCCCCCCGGAATCTTGAGGGGGGAAAGGTCTATGATTTTTACGAAATGGCCTCCATAGATGCAAAGCGAAAATTGATAGACCCTGATAAGTTGACCTCTCTGAGGCTCGAAGTTGAGGGTCTGAGAGATACCCATTTTGATATTGACGTCTTGAACAGGGGGAGACAGAGTTTCCGGGACGGGGTACTAAAGATTACCCAGGAGAAGAAACCGCTGAAAGCCACATACAAGGTGCCCTTCCCCGATCCATCAGGAGAGATGAAACCTTATCTCAGACCTGAATTCAACATTCAGAGTGATGACAAGGGAATGGTGGAAAAGGCCCGGGAAATTGCTGGGGAGCAAAAAGATCCTGCTGCGGTGGCCAGGAAACTGATGGCCTGGGTTTATAATAACGTGGAAAAGAAACCTGTAATTAATGTCCCGAGCGCCGTGGAAGTTTTAAAGACGAGAGTGGGAGACTGTAATGAGCATGCCGTACTGCTTACAGCCCTATTGCGGGCCGCCAGAATACCCGCCCGTGAGTGCGTTGGGCTTGTCTACGCCAAGGGCCGGTTTTTTTATCATGCGTGGACAGAAGCCTATCTCGGCAGATGGATATCCATGGATGCAACCCTTAACCAGATACCGACCGATGCAACCCATATTAAACTGGTACACGGAGGCCTGGAAAAACAGGCGGATATCATTGCACTCATGGGTAAACTCAAACTGAAAATAATGGATTATGGATATGATCAAGTTAATTAGTTTAACTAAACTTTATAGGGGCC
>DAOVUP010000115.1 GCA_030632525.1 Desulfobacteraceae bacterium
CCTTTGGTAAGAATCTTGAACAATGATTCTATCAGTTCCATAAAAAACCACCAGAGGGGCGCAGCCTTGTCCAAGTCAAACCCAAACAGCCCCGAAATGGCCCCACAAAAGAGTCAATCTGCAACTTTCGGATTCAAAGAACGTTTTGCAGTTTTTCCCAAACAGTCTCCACCGCATGGGTACTTTCAGAATCTCCATTATATTCAAAAATGGTCTGCCCTTGAACCATAGATTTCGTAAAAGAGGCATCAAAGGGGATCTGCCCCAAAGTTTCCAGACCGTTCTCCTTTGCATATTTCTCTATTGTTTGTGTTTGATCAAGATTGAGGTCAAACTTGTTGACACAGATCATGGCAGGAACCCTGAAATGAGCCGCTAATTGCGCCACTCTTTCCATATCATGTATTCCGGATACGGTAGGCTCGACAACAATGAGCACGGCGGTGGCCCCGCCGATGGACGCAATCACCGGACACCCCACACCGGGAGGTCCATCGGTCAAAAGGAGATTCAAACCGCTTTCTTCAGCAAGCGTTCTGGCTTTCTGCCGCACGAGGGTCACTAATTTTCCGGAATTTTCTTCGGCAATGCCCAATCTGGCGTGGATCATCGGCCCGAAACGGGTATCAGACCGGAACCACTGGCCACAGGTCTTAACAGGGAAATCAATTGCCTTTTCAGGGCAAAAATAGACACACACGCCACATCCTTCGCATTCAAAGGCGTCCACTTCAAAATCAGAGTTAATCGCATCCCATCGGCATAGATCCCTGCACAAATCGCATTCAGTGCATTTATCCTGATTGATAATGGCTGTGCTCCCACCCTGGAAATCGTGCGTTTCCCTGATTCGGGGGCCGGTCACGAGATGAAGATCTGCCGCATCTACATCCGCGTCGCAAAGGACCTTATCCTCAGCCAATGAAGCAAAGGCCGCCACAATGCTTGTCTTACCGGTGCCCCCTTTACCGCTTATAATAACCAATTCCTTCATTCAGATCTGTCCTCCGTTATTCATCACTCAACGACTCAAGAATCCCTTCAATACGGCGATACAATCCAAGAAACCTCTCCCTGTATTCCGGCATAACCTCCACAAGAAGCTCACCTCTCGAATAGATCTCTGCAATACGCCGATCAAAGGGGACTTCCATCAAAATAGGAATGCCTTCCTTCTGCGCATAGACCTTGACCTGATCGTCCCCTATGTCAGATCTGTTAATGACCAAACCTGCCGGGATCCCTAAGATCTTAATTGCCTCCACAGCCAACTTCAGGTCGTGCAGACCGAACGGTGTGGGCTCGGTAACAAGCAAAACAAAGTCCGCCCCCTTCATGGCAGCAATAACTGGACACGAGGTCCCTGGTGGGGCGTCGATGATAGTGAGCTTATCCGGATCAGTGTACGAACGGACCTTTCTAATCAGCGGGGGCGACATGGCCTCTCCGATCCGCAATCTCCCATGTACAAACTCCAAGCCATCTCTCTCTCCCCTTTCAATGACGCCTAATTCCCGACCCGTTTCAGTGATGGCGTCTTCAGGACAAACTTCTTCACAGCCGCCGCAGCTATGACAGAGTTCATGAAATGGGAGGACCGTTTCACCGATCACAATGATCGCCTTGAACTGGCATATCTCGTCGCACTTTTTACAGAGTGTACATTTCTTCTCATCCACCTCTGGAACAGGCGTTGTTACGGTTTCAACAGCGCTGATACTCGGGTATATAAAGAGATGGGCATTTGGCTCTTCCACGTCGCAATCCAGCAATTGCACGTCCGGCCCAAGAGAGACAGCTAAGTTGGTGGACACCGTGGTTTTTCCTGTACCCCCCTTTCCGCTTGCAATACTTATAACCATAGGAGATCTGGAATTAGGGAACTCAAGGTTTCCTGATTCCACCTTTCATTGTCTTAATCTGGTTTATCATGTAATTACCAATTGCTTCCTGAAGCGTTTCTCCGGCAAGCAAGGCACAGTGGACCTCATCTTTGGGTAGACCCCCGAGTTTTTCAAGGATGGCATCCCCTGTCACATCTAAGATCTCATCAGGGGTTTTTCCAATGGCCATCTCTGCTGCAAATGAACCACACACCGCGCTTGATCCGCAACCATCCGTCTGAAACGAAGCCTCTACAACCCTGTCCTTTTCAAATCTTAAAAAAATCTCCATAGTATCGTTACAGGGTCCGGTAACGCGCGCATACCCGTCAGGGTTATCTATTGCGCCCATATACAGGGGATTTCGCCATCTCTCAAAAGCGGCCATTCCGTAGGCTTTTTTTGTTTCCTCAAAAATCTGTTTCTGGAGGGTGCGGGTAAAATTGCTGAGATTATCGCTCATTGCTATTATTCTCAAGATAATGTTTTTGGGTTTGATTGTTTCGTTGCACTAAAAAGAAATTTCTGATTTATCGAGTCAAGATACAGGATGATTGTTTCTAATTTCCGGATACCTTTTGAATTCCTTGCGCCTTACGCCTTCAATACTCGATACTGGATTCTGGACTTCAGGATCCTGGATCACTTGACGTAAAGAAACTCGCGAGTATGGATGTTAACATCGTGAGAGATCAATTCTCAGACCGAACCGGAAAGAATCTATCTTGTCATGTACGTGTCACAATCAGGGCACTTGATCTCTAAGCATGGTTTGCCGCGCTCGTGGGGCGATTTCTTCCCGCAGTTCGGGCAAACACATTCCCCGCCAGGTCCCCTACCCTGGCCGCCACCCATACCTCTCCCTCTCCCGGATTGCTCCTGACCTTTCCCCGTGCCTCCGCCTCCCATTCCCTGTCCTTTTGGTGTCATCATCTGGCCCCCCTTATCGGATTGATGATTGTTGATTTTCGATTGATGATTGAAGACATCATTTTTTATGAGCCAATCATCCATTCAATATTTAATCCTATCAATTCCCGTCTCCAAAATTCATAGATCTTTAACTGAGAACAGGCTTCCCCGTAAGACTCAGTTTTACAATTTCATCCACCATCCGGTTGAATTCCCGCGTAAATGCCAATTCATTGTTGTCGAGCAACGTCACGCCCCCGGTGTCTCCCTGCCTTACAATTTCCGGTTCCAGAGGAAGACTTCCCAGGAACCTTAACCCTTCGGCCTTTGCCGTCAACATGCCGCCCTTTGTCTTGAACAACTCAATCATTTTTCCGCAATGTGGACAGGTAAGGCCGCTCATATTTTCCACTAAGCCCAAGATTTCCATGTTGACCTGGCGGCAGAAATTGATCGATTTCCTTACATCGGCTAATGAAATCTCCTGGGGTGTTGTCACAATCAGGGCCTTGGCTCCGGGAATGGTTTGTGCGACCGTCAAAGGCTCATCTCCTGTTCCAGGAGGAGAGTCTATTATCATAAAATCGAGATCGCTCCACTCTATGTCAGAAATGAACTGCCGGATCACCCCGATTTTGAGAGGCCCTCTCCAGATAGTGGCCGTATCTTTGTTCTCTCCCAGTAGTGGTTCAATTGAAATAACCTGCATGTTGGGGAGATACTTTACCGGTCCGGCCTTCCCGCCCTTGGAACCTGGTTCGATACTTCCTTTCAGCCCTAATAACCGGGGGATGCTGGGACCATGAAGGTCCACATCCATAAGCCCGACCCTGTTACCCCTTTTCGCCAAGGCCACCGAGAGATAAGCAGCCACACTGCTCTTCCCCACGCCTCCCTTCCCACTCATAACCAAGATTTTGTTCTTGATACGGCTCAGGCTCGCCTCGATCTCCTTATCCTGGAGTTTTTGTTGATCCTGCTGGTCTTTCATACCGCAACTTTGAATCCCATTTTCCATTAACTATCAGCCTCCTAAGGTAATTGTTATTAGTTATTTGTTACTGGTTATTTGTGTAAGGAAAACTCTACACTTACGTTTGAATAACATACCAATAACCATTAACAAATAACCAATAACGCTTCAATCTTCCATCCTTCTGCAGTGCCTTTGAAGCTGTTTCCCTTTCTTGCGCTTCGTGCCCTCTTCCTGATTACAGCCCGGCATCGAAAACCTTGAATTCAAAAGGGTTCCCTGCATGTAGGAGTCTAAGATTTCGCTTGCAGACCCGCAAACCCAGGGAATGACACGGATACTGGACGTGGTAAGCATCCCAAGGAAATGGCGTGAAATGGCGCCGCAAATCAGAACGTCAACACCCAGGACCTGGATACGCGAGCATTTCTGTATAAGAGTCTGCTCATCCAGATACAGCTCTAAACGGGATGTCTCTTTATTGTCCTCCACATCGAGGACTAATAATCTGGAGGCAGTATCAAAAACAGGTGATACCTTCCCCTCCCAGACAGAAACGGCTAATTTCATGGAGAGATCCTCTCCTATCCCATTCTTCCACTGCATCCCCTGCCACCACCCATACGGCCGCCTCGTCCCATTCCCCTGCCCATACCGCTACCGCGACCCATGCCAATTCCTAAATTTTGAGGCAAGTCCTTCCCCTGAACGGCACCACGGCCCATTCCGTAATGATCCGAGACATTGGGCGAGCTTGTGGTCTTCAGCTTTCCATCTTTATAATCATCAACCGCACTCCTGACCCCACCTGTCTGACCGACTATTACTTCTACGCCAGCGGCCGAAAGAGTTTTTACGGCATTCGGCCCACAATTCCCAGTGATTACTACCTTGGCGTCCTTCGACGCAACAAACTGGGCCGACTGAATTCCGGCTCCACCACCAAGGTTCATATTCTTGTTGTCAAGAACCTCGTAGTCCATGGTATCCGTATCCACTATTATGAAATAAGCGCACCGTCCAAAACGCGGGTCAATCTGGGAGTCCAAGTCCTTCCCTGCCGAACTTACAGCTATTTTCATCTGTTTCACCCCCTCCATTTATATGGGATCCCACTAAATGCAGTCATTTGGTTGTTAGAAAACATTCAGATGAAATCCAAATTTTGAGTCCTCTCCCATCTGTGTAAGCATCTTTCGTGCCAGGATGTTGAAAAGAGGATGGGGCTGGATAACCCATCTGAATTAATGGGAAAATAAGAGTTGAAATCTAGACACAAAAAAGGGAGAGGGAACTACTATTTCATTGTCGCAACTACAATAGGGGAATGGTATTGCAATATTGCAACCTTAACCCGTAATAAAACCCTCACGGCAGCTCCGGGCGAAATTAGGCGCAGTTTGGGAGGCGTAAGTCGGTCGAGTGAAATAGAATTCAATCCCCTCCTTCAACAAAGGATAGCCCACTAAGATAAATTCTGAGCCCCGCCACCACAGACCTGATCTTCTCCTATCAGAGGCAGCTTTCCAGCTACCAAATTCTCCACAACCGATTTTATGTGAGATTGCGTGGCGTCATAGTAGACGTCGATTCCCACCTGTTTGAATCCCATAAGAGGCCTCATGCCGATACCGCCAACAATCAGCGCCTTGACCTTATGGCTTGCCAGCAGATTTACGGGAACCATGCATCCGCCCTGCACATGGCTTTGATTGGAAATCGTAGTCACCTCTTTGATCTCTCCACACTCGACATCAACAAAAGTAAATACATCACAATGCCCAAAATGCCCAGACCGCTCTCCCTCCATGCCTCCCGGTGCTATGCTCGGTATGGCGATTCGTCCATTCTCCATAGAAACAACCCTCCTTAATATAAAATACTCTGAAATCCTTCCTTCAATTGAAACCACGTGGCTCACGCCCCAACCGATGTCAAAAAGAACTTCTCACACCTGTGTTAAGCATTTTTCATGCCAGAACGCCAAATGAATAAAATGCCGTTTCAGTGAATTTAAAAATGATGCAATTACAGCAAGTTACACTCATTTAACATGAAATCAGAGACAGATACAGCTTCATTGCGTAAGGGGTAAGGAAAAAATATTGCAGAATAGCAATATCAAACCACCCCCATATGAGGGGTAGCTTGAATCGTGCCAAACCGGCACTGTCCTGTCCTGTGATTAGGTTTGAGGAATTGATTAAAGATGCGGATCCGGAGGAGGGAGATCGGGAA
>DAOVUP010000012.1 GCA_030632525.1 Desulfobacteraceae bacterium
AATACGGCATCAGCGGATGCGTGGACGATGTCTGCTCGGTGGAAGATATCTCCGCCAGGGCTGCGGGCTACGGCATTCCCGGGCTCAGCGTTGACGGCAACGACCTGATGGCCGTCTATGAAGCGGTGACGGAAACGGCAAAGCACATTCGCGCCGGCAAGGGACCGGCCCTCATTGAAATCAAGGCCACTCGATGGAAAGGGCATTTTGAGGGCGATCCTCAAAATTACCGAACCCCCGAAGAGATAGCGGCAATGAAAAAGAAGGACGGCATTCCCCGTTTTGAAAAAGAACTGCTGGATCAGGGAATCGCCACCGAAGCAGATTTGGAAGACGCTCGAAATCGGGCCCAGAAAGCCCTGCAGGAAGCCATCGAGTTCGAAGAACAAAGCGACTATCCGCCATTGGAAGAGATTTACACTGACTTGTATTATGAGGAAGGGAGGGCTGTCTAATGCGAGAAATCACTTTTCTTGAAGCTATTCGTGAAGCACTGCGGCAGGAGATGAAGCTGGACGAAAAGGTGTTCATCCTGGGAGAAGATGTGGGCGCCTTTGGCGGCTGTTTCGGAGTGACAGCCGGACTGCTGGAAGAATTCGGAGAAGAAAGGGTCAGGGACACTCCCATTTCGGAATCCGCCATTATGGGCGCGGCCCTGGGATCAGCCCTCATGGGATTGCGGCCCGTTCCCGAACTCATGTTCATCGATTTCACCCCGGTTTGCATGGATTATCTGACCAACCAGGCGCCAAAGGTACGCTATATGTGCGGCGGACAGGTGGAAAAACTCCCACTTGTGGTGCGCACCACGTCGGGGGGATGGATTCGCGCTGCGGGTCAGCACTCCCAATCCCTGGAAGGCTGGTTTACCCAGGTGCCCGGTCTAAAAGTGGTGATGCCCGGAACGCCCTATGACGCCAAGGGCCTGTTGACGGCGGCCTTGCGGGACAACAACCCGGTTCTGTTCATTGAACATAAGGTGCTTTACGGTATGGAAGGACCTGTTCCCGAAAAGGAATATGTGGTACCCCTGGGCAAAGCTGAAGTGAAAAGAGAGGGGTCGGACATCACCCTTATCAGCTATTCCCTGATGCTTCAAAAAACCCTCGCCGCGGCGGAAGAATTGGCCGTTGCCGGGATTAATGCCGAGGTCGTTGATCTGAGAACCATCTCTCCCCTGGACCACGATACCCTGGCCCAGTCGGTTCAAAAAACCCACAAGGCCGTGGTGATTCAGGAAGCTTATGAATCGGCGGGAGTGGCTTCTCAGGTGATCAAAAGCCTCATGGAAAGTTCATTTGACTACCTGGATGCACCCATTAAAACGGTTGCCGCTCCTGACACGGTGATCCCCTTCAGTCCGCCTCTGGAGGATGCAATGCTTCCCGATGAAGCCAAAATCGTTAAGGCTGCCAAGGAAATCACCCAATAACCTTAGGATTAAAGGATAGACAATCTGTTTATGTGCGGCGTGAGCCCTTTTTGTCGGTTTTACGCCGCACCTTAATAAACCTGAAAACGATCGAGTAGAAGGAGGATCACTGTGCCAGTCCATGTCGCTATGCCCAAATGGGGCCTCACAATGAAAGAGGGGAAAATCGTCAGCTGGTTCATAAAAGAAGGTGATCCGGTGCAAAAAGGGCAGGACCTGTTTGAGGTGGAAACGGAAAAAATCACCAACATCGTGGAGGCCCTGGCGGACGGTATACTCTTTCAGATTGTCGTCCCCGTGGGAACAGTGGTTAAAACCGGAACCATTGTGGCCGTCATTACTGAAGCCGGAGAAACAGCGGAACGGATTGAAGGCATTCAGGTAGGGGAAGCCCCCGAAGGCGAATCACCGTCTTCGAAAATGCCTGCCAGTAAAAAACCTGAAATGCCGGAGGGAAAAAAGGCGTTTGTTCCGGCAACACCCGCGGCCAGACGCCTTGCAAGAGAGTTTGAAATTGATCTAACCCTGGTTACCGGGTCCGGCCCGGGTGGGCGCGTTACGGAAAAGGATGTGACCCGATACCACGAGGAAGGTCCGCCCCCGCCCAAGATTACGCCCCTGGCGATGGAGATGGCCAACCAGGCAGGCCTGGATATTGCCGCGATCAAAGGGACCGGTGAAGGGGGGAAAATCACCCAGGCCGATGTGGAGCAGGCCCTTAATCAAAAAGAAACGATGGAAAAAGCCGCACCGGTTAAAAGCATCCCCTTTACCGGCATGCGTAAGGCTGTGGCCGACAATATGTATGCCAGTCTGCAGCAGACGGCCCAGTTGACCACTTTCACCGAGGTGGATGTGACCGAGATGGTGGGGTTCAGGGACATCATCCGGGAAGAATATAAAAGGGATAAAAATATAAGGGTTTCCTACAACGATATCATTATCCTGGCCGTATCGCGCGCTCTGAAACGGTACCCCATCATGAATTCCACTCTGGTGGAGGATGAAATCCTCCTTCACAATTCGGTCAATATGGGCATTGCCGTGGCCCTGCCCGAGGGCCTGATCGTACCGGTCATGCGCGAAGCCGATAAAAAGAACCTGCTTCAGATCGCAAAAGAGACCAGGATTCTGGCGGGAAAGGCCCGCGAAGGTAATCTTTCCATAGATGAAGTGACCGGGGGCACCTTCACCATCTCCAACGTGAGCATGTTTCAGGTGGATGGTCTTACCCCTATCCTGAAACCCCCGGAAACCGGCATCCTGGGAATTGGCAGGGTCAAGGAAAAACCTAGTGTCTATAAGGGGGAGATCGCAATCCGGTCCATGATGTTTTTAAGTTTGACCTTTGATCACCGGGTGGTTGACGGTGCTCCTGCCAATGCTTTTCTGGAAACTGCGGCCCGATACCTTGAACATCCCAATCTGATCATGAGTTAAAAAGAGGTAATTCCATGCTGTACGACGTCATAGTAATCGGCGGCGGCCCCGGTGGCTATGCCGCATCCATTCGCGCTTCCCAACTGGGGGGCAAAGTCGCGCTGATTGAAGCCGCGGAAATCGGAGGAACGTGCGTCAACCGAGGCTGCATTTCGAGCAATGTGTGGCTTCACGCAGCCGATTTACTCAAAAACATAAAAAATGCCGGTGAATTCGGGATTAAGGCCTCGGTCGAGGCCCTGGATCTTGGCGCTATCGTTTCCAGAAAAACGGGCGTGGCCAACGATATCCGCATGGGTATGGAGGGGCTTTTGGGAAACAACGGCGTGAAGGTAACCACGGGCCGGGCCATTCTCACAGGTCCTCGAGAGGTTCGGGTGGATAACCGGACCCTGGAAGCCAAAGCTATCATTCTGGCCACGGGAAGCGTTCTGAACATCCCTACAGTTCCCGGAATCGAAGAAGCAGCGCTGACCACCGACCAGGTTTTTGATATGACCGAACCGCCCGCTTCTGTTCTGGTCTGGGGTTCGGCAGGCCCCATTGAGGTGGAAATGGCGTCCCTGCTGAACACCTTTGGATGTAAAGTTTATCTCATAACGGAATCTCGTCGGATTTTGCCCATGGAAGACGGCGATACGAGCCAGCGGATCACTCAAGCCCTGAGAGAACAGGGCGTGGAAATCCTGCAGCGCTATTCGCTCAAAGCGGTTCAAAAGTCGGACCAGGGATACGACTGCTCCCTGGAGGGTCCGGAAGCACGAACCCTGTCCGTTCAAAGAGTGCTGGTTTCGGCTCGCAAACCCAATACGGCCCGCCTGGGACTTGAACAAACCGGTGTTTCCCAAGGAGAGGATGGGAGCATTCAAATTAACAATAAACTGGAGACCACCACCAAAGGGATCTACGCCATTGGGGATGCTGTAGGTGGTTGGATGCTGAGCCATGCCGCCTCTTCCATGGCGGTGGTCGCGGCTGAAAACGCCATGGGTAACGGGAAAACGTATCCCGATCACCTGATTCCCCGGGGAATATGGTCCACCCCCCAGGTGGGATCTGTAGGCCTTTCAGAGGAGGCGGCCGAGGATCAAGATATGGACGTTGAGGTGGGGGATTTCCCCTATTCCATCAATGGCCTGGCCATGGCCCGCGGCGAAATGGCAGGTGCGGTGAAGGTAGTCACGGACGCCAGGTATGGAGCAATCCTCGGCGTACATATTGTGGGGAGCAACGCCACAGAATTGGTGGGCGAGGCGGTCCTGGCAATGCAATTGGAAGCAACTGTCAATGAACTTGCAAATAGTATTCGGGTCCATCCCACGTTTTCGGAAAGCGTTGTGGATGCAGCCCGGGATGCACGAAACTGGGCTCTTTATCTGCCAAAACGGTAAGGATGAGAGGTAAAAAAATCCGGGGAGGGCCGACATGAGTTTAAAACGGTTTATCGTGGAGTTGGGAACCGGCGCTGATCTTCACGGGGAAAACGTCACAGAAGCAGCGTGCCGGGCCGTGAAAGACGCCATAAGTAGGAGTTGTCTTTGCGGTCTTGTGGAAATCATCGGGATGGAACACCTGGATTCGGTTCGTGTGGACATTCTCGTGGCAACACCCCATCCTTTGGAAGTGGATTTGGAGCAGGTGAAAAAGATGGCGCCCATTGGGCAGGTAACCGCCCGTGCCGTCGAAGGAGGCATGATGGCTCAAGGGCTTTGCGTGGATCGATTTGGACCTTCGTGCGACCAGATTGTTGTGGTCAACGCGGCCGTTACGGTTTCCGTGGATCAATAATTGAGAAAAAGTATTGCGGGACTGAGAGCTCAATTGCTCATGAGTCAAGAGTAGACCCGTTTACTTACCCTGAAAATAAGAGCCCATAGTCCTCTATGATTTGTTTCCAGTTCTCGATGATATGTTTTTCTTTAGACGCAATCCACAACAGATCTTCATCCCCTATAATTTTTCTTGCCACGCATTCTTCTACCTCATCCCGATCAAGAATGGTCACCTGACCCTCCTCATCAATCCACACGTCAAGGAGCATATCCAGATATTCTACAAAATGTTTCCCCAGTTTGATATCACGGCAAATATGAAACAAGTATCCCTTTAGGTTTTCATCGGGCCCAAGCATTTGCCAGAGGACAAAACCCTCTCCCCTCTTGTAGTAGGCGTAGGTGATTGACCCCACCTCAAAAATAACCTTACCCACCCGACCGGCTCGTTCATTAACATACTTTAGCACCAGAACATGACCAGTCTGCATCAATAGATCACAAAGGTAGGATTCATCCGGTTTGTTGAGATGGCGTTTGATTTCTAAGACTTTCATCTCGGTCTTTCCTTGTTGCTCCATTTATGTGGGATTACCCGGGATTGAAGGAACCGATTCTTTTGGTTTCAACCCAAAAAACGGGCCTAAGAAGGCGGTCCCTTCTGCCACAATCAGATAAAGCGTTGGCACAAATAGGAGTGTCAGAACGGTAGCCACCATAAGCCCAAAAGTGATGCTCACGGCCATGGGAATAAGAAACTGTGCCTGAAAGCTCCGCTCTAAAAGAAGAGGGAGAAGACCGGCAATGGTGGTGAGTGATGTGAGTACCACGGCACGGAATCTGGCCTTACCTGATTGCTCAACTGCCTCCATGATTGGTGTGCCATTCCGTATGGCGCGGTTGATAAAGTCGAGCAGGATAATGGAATCATTTACGACAATCCCTGAAAGAGCCACGATACCGAACAGACTTAGAAGGGTAAGGGACAGTCCCATCACCAGATGCCCCAGAACCGCTCCCACCATCCCAAATGGCAAGGCCACCAGGATAACGATGGGTTGTACATAGGAACGAAGCTGGGTTGCAAGAAGGAGGTAGATGCCTAAGATAGCTATGCCGAACCCCCTGAAAAGACTGCTTACCGATTCGTTGCTGCGTTTCTTCTGTCCTTCAAAGCCATACCTGATGCCTGGATAGCGTTTGACAAAGCCGGGAAGAAAATCCCTGCCCAGGTCTTCAATGATCTGTTCTGCATTGGCAACATTTTCATCAAGATCTGATACAACCGTAATCTGACGGTTGCGATCGATGCGATTGATAACCGAATATCCTCGGCTATAGACCACGTCTGCCACTTCTGAAAACGGGATTTCATCTCCCATAGCCGTGCGTATTCGCATCTCTTCAATGGTGCCCAAGGTCCGTCGCTCAGGCTCAGAGTACCGGACCATTACCTTCACATCATCTCTGCCACGCTGGATCCGCACCGCCTCATCCCCGTAAAATGCCTGTCTGACCTGGCGTGCCAGGTCTGCTAAGGTGATTCCCAAAGGACGTGCAGTTGCTTTGGCTTTGAGCTTAATCTCTGTCTTGCCCGGTCTGAAGTTGTCTGTGATATCAAAGGTCCCCTGGTATTGGGCGATTTTGGACTTGAGTTCTTCGGCTGCCCTTTTGAGCTCTCCGAAGTCCTTTCCTATGAGCTGAATTTCGATGGGGTTTCCACCGGGGTGTCCCCCTAAGGATGAAAAGGAAAGTTTCTCAGCGCCAGGGATTTCGCCAACCAGATCCCTCCAGCGATTGACCACTTGAAGGGCTGTCTCAGACCGTTCTTCTGCAGGAAGGAGTTCCAAAAAGACCTGGCCGGCATGGCCGCCAATTTCCGCTCCTTCAAATCCCTGGCTGGCAATGGTCCCCACAAGGCCGAAAGAGTAAAGAACAATATCTTTTCCATCTGTTCTGTCTTGTGATAATTCCCTGTTCAGCCGGGCAACGGCCTGCTCGATTCTCTTTATGGAGGCCTCTGTCATGGTTGCGGGCGTGCCAAGGGGATAGCTGATTTGAGCCTGCAAATAATTACTGTCTGTTTTTGGAAACAGAACAAAGGGGACATGTTGCCCCACAACCAGACCCAAAACCATAACAAACACTCCCCCTGCTAAGGCAAGGGTAAAATATCGATTTTTGAGTGACCATCTCAGGACCGGGGCGTAAATATGTTTGATGGTGTACTGCAGGCCCTGATGTATACGATCTAACAGACGGATATTGAGCCTTTTCTTGTGCCGGGTCTTGAGTTGATCGCTTTCCAGACTGTGAGCCAAATGGGCCGGCAAAATGAAAAAGGCCTCAAATAATGAAACCACGAGTATTACAATGACCGCCGTGGGAAGGATCTTGATAAACTTTCCCATGATCCCGCTGATATAGAGGAGTGGCATAAAGGCCACCACAGTGGTACTTATGGCCATGAGTACGGGACTGCCCACCTCAGCCATGCCGTCAATAACAGCCTTCAGGGGAGGCTCTCCCCTTTCGTAATGGGCGTAGATGTTTTCCCCCACTATGATGGCATCATCCACCAAAATCCCCAAGGTCATGATAAAGGCAAAGAGCGAAATCATGTTGATGGTTGCGCCGAACCAGTAAAGCACACAAAAGGCACCCATGAAAGAGATGGGGATGCCGAGGGCGACCCAGAAGGCAAGACCTATCCGGAGGAAAAGCGCTAAACTGATGAATACCAGAATGATCCCCTGAGTTCCGTTTCGCAAAAGGAGGTCGATGCGATCTTGAACCAACACTGAGAGATCTGCCCAGGCCGCCATGCCGATTCCCGGTGGGAGTGCATGTTCATTTTCCCGGATATAGGTGTGGACGGCACGGGAAATAAGTATCATATCCTCATCCCGTGTCTTCCTCACCTGAACCAGGGCCGCTGGTTTGCCATTGAAACGGCCCTTCTGGTCTGTGTCCTTAAATGCGTCAAATACGTTGGCCACATCACCGAGACGAACCATTGTGCCGTCAGATAGGGTAATCAGGGGGATCTCCTCGAACTCCCGGCCCGTATATCGCTGGCCCTTGGCACGAATGAGGACATCCCCACCGGCCGTTTTGATGCTTCCACCCGGTAGATCAAGGCTGCCACTCTTCAAAGCGGCGGTTACCTGGTCAAAGGTCAGCCCGTAGCGTCTCAGATTGTTCTCTGATATTTCAACCGATATCTCATAGTCCCGCACACCAGTAAGGTTCACCTGGGAGATCTCCTTGATGCTCAGGAGATCATCCCTTACCTTTTCAGCGGTCCGGCGCAGGTCCCTCTCGGAAACATCACCGTAAACGGCAATGTTAATGGCCTCATCTTTGATTGTAATCTCCTGGATGAGCGGGGTCTCCGCATCTTCGGGGAATGTGTCAATAGTATCAACCAGGGTCTTGACCTCATCCACCACCTTCTGGACGTCCTCCACATCCTCTTTCAGTTCCAAGAGCACCCTCCCGAACCCTTCCTGGGCCGAGGAGATAATTCTCTTTATCCCCTGAACCGATTTCACTTTCTCCTCGATTTTGAGAACGATACCCTCTTCAATCTCTTCAGGACTTGCACCCGGATAAAGTACTTGAACAGAGACCAGATCCAAGGTGAAGTAGGGGAAGACCTCCCGCTTCATCCTTGTGAGGCTCATCACTCCGACGATGATGATAAACACCATCAGGATGTTCACCGTGACTCTGTGTTCAACGGACCACCGGGCTATTGATTTCATTGAGGGGTCTCCTTTTCAAAAGGGATTTGCCTGACACGTACTTTCATCCCCTCGGAAAGCACCCCTGGAAACCGTGTGACCACCTTTTCCCCATGGGAAACCCCTTTCTTAACGTAGACCTGATCCCCCGAACGACGGAGAATTTCCACTGGCCTCACCTCTATCTTGCCATTCGCTACCACATAAATGCTGCTATTTTCGCGAACCGATTCCCTGGGTAAAAGAAAGAGATCATCTACCTTTTTGCCCACAATCTCCACCATGACAAACATCCCCGGAAGAATTGGTTGGACCTGGGAGGGATGACCGTTTTTCACCTCGACCACAAGGGGTAATGTACGGGTGTGTTCCTCCATCTGGCCTTTAACCCTCGACACAAATCCATCCCACGAAAGCTTCTGAAGAGGTGTTTCAAAGATAATTTTGGCCTTGACAAGATCTCTATCCTTTGGATCTATGATCCCTCCTGCACCAAGATGGAGCCATATGGCTTCGCGGGGAGGTATGCGCACCTCCACTTCCATGATCCCCACATTGTATATTTCCGCCAAAGGTGTCCCTGCCATCACATACTGGCCTGTTTCGGTTATTTTCTTAGCGATCCGGCAGTCAAATGGCGACCTGATTTCTGTCCGCTCTAAGGCTAATTCAGCTTCTTTGAGCTGCACTCGAACAGACTGACGCTGAGATTTCAAGAGATCCACGCGGAATTTATGGAGTAACAGGGAGTTTTGCATCTCCTGGGTCTTCTGGCGGGTTGTCAGCCAGCCTTTCCGGACCCGGTCCAGTTCGTTCTGGGAAACCACCTTTCTCTTGGCCAAAGCCAACTGCCGGTCGAACTCGGTCTTGGACAGAGCCAATTCTTCTTCAGCAATCTTCAACGTGGTCCTGAGATTTTTTTCCTCCTGGGCCACACGAGCCAATTCCGCCTGCAAGCTGCGGATCTCTGTTTGGAGTCTTTCCACGTGGAGGGAATAATTACGTGGATCAATACGTATCAAAAAAGACCCTTTTGGAAAATAGGCCCCCTCTTCAAAATCCGGAGACATCTCCACGATACTCCCGCTGATTTCAGCAGTGAGGCTCAATCTCTCCCCGGATCGTACAGTGCCGTAAGTCTCAATGATCATGTTGGGAGATGTCTTCTGGATCTGGATCACATCAACCAGTGGAGCCAGTTTATTCACGATCTTCTGCTGGGGCTTTGGACGGGTTTTGACAAAAATAATCGCTACAAATAAAGAAATGATGATAACTACTGCTATTCTGGCGCCCCTTAACCATATTCGAGGCCTTGATGTCCCCTGGGATTTCATTTTGTCATGTCCTGCTGTTTTTTCCAAACCGGTTTCCATTTCTCCAATGTTTTTTCTCTTTATATACAGATCAAGCCATTTTGCAAGGGGAATCAGACTGGAATGAATATTTTGATTGAGAGTCAATGAAAAACGGGAGACATAGGTTGAAAAAGATGAACGTCAAAAATCGAACATCGAACGTCCAGGTAAGCGAAGACTCCGATCACGCCAAGGCGTGAAAAAACAAGCATCAACTTTAGGCATTTTCCCGGTCTATTCGGGTTGGAAATATACCTTGACATTTTTTGGTGGAATAAGATAATTTATAAATTGTCGCTAGGGGTGGTTTATCTGAGAGCTGGAGCGATATCCTGCAACCCTTAGAACCTGAACTGGCTAATACCAGCGGAGGAAAGCGGCGCGATTACCGAGTTTACGCGTTATTCGTGTTTAGTGAGTTTTTAGAGCCGCTTTCTCTTTACTGGAAGCGGCTTTTTTGTGGCGTATGCCATAAGGGCCTGCACCTAACCCGCAACTGCTTCCAAAGCCGTTAGAAAGGGGGAGTACGTATGGAGGGGAGAAAAGGGATAAAACCTATTGGACAAGAGGGCCGAAACTTGACTGGGGTGGATTTTTTTCTTCTCTGGTCCGGGGCAGCTGTTTCCCTCGCCGAGATCTGGGCCGGGGGCCTCCTGATCCCGTTAGGATTTGTGACAGGCCTCGTGGTGATCCTTATTGGACACCTCATAGGGAATACGCCCTTGGCCTTTGGCGGAATCATAGGAAGTAGAACCGGCATCCCCTCAATGGTGGCAATTAGACCATCCTTTGGGGTTCGCGGCTCATATTTTGCCACGGTACTCAACCTCGTTCAGCTTGTAGGCTGGACCGGGGTAATGCTTTGGATTGGGGCAAAGGCCGCACAGGGGGTGTGGCCTTTGCCCATATTTGGATTTCGAGGCTGGGTCATCATCGCCGGATTCGCGACCACCCTTTGGGCGCTCCTTGGGCATCGCTATTGGAAATGGCTTCACAGGATCGCCATAACCGCCCTCATAGCCCTCTGTTGCCTCATGAGCTATGTGGTGTTTCATGAGTACGGTCTGAGCCGACTCCTGGAGGCTCCCGTAAAAGGTGGAATGCCCTTCATGATCGGCCTCGATCTGGTCATTGCCATGCCCATGTCCTGGCTCCCCCTTGTGTGTGATTATTCTCGATACGGTAAAGGCACGGGATCCGCCTTTTGGGGAACCTGGATAGGCTATTTCATCGTTAGTTCCTGGATGTATGCCATAGGCCTCGCTGCGGCACTTGCCACACAATCGCCAACACCGGACAGCATGGTGATAGAATTGATGGTGGGTCTGGGGCTTGCAGTACCTGCAATTATTATCGTCCTTTTTTCCACCTTCACAACTACTTTCCTTGACATATATTCGACGGCCATCTCTGCCCTCAATATATGGCCTGAAATGGGCCGGAAACGTGGAAGCGTTGCATGCGGGATATTGGGAACGGCGTTGGCATTGATGTTCCCGGCCACCGCCTACGAGGGCTTCCTGCTCTTTGTCGGTTCGGTGTTCTGTCCCCTGTTTGGGGTCGTTCTTGCAGACTATTTTTTCCTCAGAAAACAGGCGTATTTCGAGACCGGATTTAATCGACAAGAGATCTATTGGTACTTAGGCGGATTCAACCCGTGGGCCTTTGTAGCGTGGGGGATAGGATTTGGACTCTATCACCTCCTGCAGAGCGAAACCGCCTGGGGCTCGTCAGTCCCCAGCCTTGTCGCTGCAGGTGTGATTTATCTGATCCTTATGCAGCTATTCGGTTTTTCTTCCGGGGTTGAAAAGGATGAAAACGGGGGCCATCAATAAAGAACAAGGTGCAACGTTCGGTCGGAAGCCTTAGAAATATCGGAGGTGTTTTATGAAGCGGATTTTGACCATAGCCGGTTCTGATTCCGGGGGTGGTGCGGGAATTCAGGCGGACTTAAAG
>DAOVUP010000053.1 GCA_030632525.1 Desulfobacteraceae bacterium
AAAAGGGATCCGCAGTCCTTCCTGATAAATCTCTGTGAGCCCCCCTGCCACGCCTCCAGGCACCGCACCACCCATGTCCAGTTGATGTGCTATGTTTGCAACAAAGGCAATAAGTTTTTCATCCACGAACACAGGGGAGAAAAACTGGACATCGAGAAGGTGCTGCCCGCCCAAATATGGATCATTACAGATAATCACATCGCCTTCATTAAACTTCTTAATCCGGTCCAGCATATTAACAGCAGTGGTGGGGAGACTGAACATCATCAGGGGACAGAGATGGGCCTGGGCTAAAATTCCTCCCTTTGCATCCAGTACGCCGCAGTTTATGTCCATGATCTCCTTGACAATCGTCGTGCGGCCCATACGCATCAGGTTATAACCCATGTCATCGGCCACAGCCTCCAGTCCATAACGGATCACTTGCATTGTAACCGTGTCTGCCTTATACTTCATCTTCTCCTCCAATTATGATGTTTCTATATTCGTCTACAATACCATAAAATTC
Organism: Desulfobacteraceae bacterium; assembly: GCA_030632525.1. Lineage (GTDB taxonomy): Bacteria > Desulfobacterota > DSM-4660 > Desulfatiglandales > Desulfatiglandaceae > Desulfacyla. The sequence goes on from DAOVUP010000053.1 coordinate 509, forward strand.
AGGAGGTATCAGGGTGGTGGAAATTGTTTCCTCAATAAGAGAGGGGCCTATAATCTTGCTCCCCGCGTTTAAATGCTCCCGCTCATAGACAGGTATTTTTTGCCATCCCAAGTTCTCAAAATAGACATCCCTCATATCCTTCCAATCACCTTCAATTAATAAAACGGTTTTCTTCTCGGTTGGAAGAGAGAGATCCGGATTTTTACCCTTAACCCTGACCCTTAGGTTGACGAACTCCACCACTTCTTTAGGTTCCGAATAGGAGTATATCTGTTGATGCAGGTCATGGAAGTCATTTATGATCCTCTTTATACCCTCTCTTTCCATTTTAGATACAGGTTCAATGGGGGCATTGAGTTCCCATGATTGTCCCTCATAACGTAGATCCGCAGACCAGGTTATTTCAATACTCTCCTCGGATACCTTTTCCTCAACCAACTGCCTTATGCCCTCATCCTCAATTTCTTTAAAGGTCCCTAACAACTCAGCCGGATCAATTTGATAGTCTTTTTTTGCGAATGTCCTCACATAATCATGCTGAATATCCGCCACCACAAGACCGACGGCAGAAAAGTTACCACTCATTGGGGGCACGATGACTCTGGCCATATTCAATTCCCCTGCAATATCTGCGGCATGAAGGGCGGCGGCTCCGCCCATTGTTATCAAGGCAAATTCCCGCAAATCATAACCTCTTTCCACCGAGTTACCGCTGATACCTTTGGCCATATTCGCATTGACAATACGTATAATACCCGCAGCCGCCTCTTCTAAGGAAACACCCATCTTGTCTGCCACATCTCTCTTGACCGCCTCCCTTGCACGGTCAGGATATAACGGCAGTTTCCCTCCGAGAAAGTAATCTGGATTAAGACGTCCGAGTATCAGGTTTGCATCTGAAACCGTAGGTGATGGACCTCCCCAACCATAGCAGGCAGGACCGGGGCTGGAACCGGCACTTTGAGGCCCCACATTTAAGACACCCCCTTCATCCACCCATGCAATACTCCCTCCGCCCGCACCGATAGTTTTTAAATCAACCATGGGGAGTTTGATGGGATAATTTGTCACACCACCCCATGTGGTGGTCTTGGGAAGGTTCTTATCAATAATGGATATATCAAAGGTCGTGCCCCCCATATCCGCGCCAACAGCCATTTCATTGCCTGTCAGGCGGCTCACAAAGGCAGCGGCAATCGCACCACCTGCCGGGCCTGAATTTATAAGATGCGCTGAATGGTCCTTGGCTACATCCGCTGTCATGGTGCCCCCGTTGCTCTGCATGATATGCAGGGTGAAATTGCCATAATTTTCTTTAAGGCGATTTATGAGGTTATCCATGTACTGCTCTATAACCGGACCCAGATAACCGTTCATCACGGTTGTACAGGTCCTTTCATATTCACGAAATTCAGGGCAGATCTCTGATGATAGAGAGACGGGTATTTCAGGTATTTCACGTTTACAGATTTCAGCAACCCTCTTCTCGTGGGCCTGATTTAGAAAAGAAAACAGGAGAGAGACAACTATCGCTTCCACTTCCTTTTCTTTAAAATACAATATCACCTCAAGGACCGAATTTTCATCCAATGGTACGAACTCTTCCCCTTTGCTGTTTATCCTCTCAATTATCCCTTTTCGTAGATAACGGGGAACCAGCGGCGGTGGGTTATCCGCCCCGAAATCAAAGGCTGCCTCTTTTGGTCGAGCAACCCGCCTTATTTCCAATACATCCTCAAAACCGGCAGTTGTGATAAGCCCGATCTTCGCGCCCTTTCCCTCCACAATGGCATTGGTTCCAATGGTGGTTCCATGAATGATATAATCAATATCATCCATTGAAACCCCTCCAATATTTAGGATTTCTTCCAATCCCTTTAAAACACCCTCTGCCAGATCATGATGTGTTGTCGGTGTCTTGTTGTAATGGAACTTACCTGTCTTCTCATCCACAAGGATGACATCAGTAAAGGTACCTCCCACATCGATCCCGATCCTCATTTTTCCCTCCCAACAGATTCCGCACGCTCCCATCTGGTGCAGGCGCATGTAACACAAAGCATAAATGCCAGATTCACCGCTTCCAGTTTCTAATGATATTGCAGCAACTGCCCGAAGCCGGAAATGGGGTCCTTTATTCCCAGCGTGCGAAGGCTATGCCATAGGGTTGCCTGGTTGCTCGAAACGACAGGTTTCCCGGTCTCTTTTTCTAAACCCGCTATGTTCTCGATGGCACGAAAATTTGTGCAGCTTATAAATATGGCCTCATTTTGGGCATTTGATACCTGTAGCGCTATTTGATACGCCCTTTCTGGAGGAAGACGGCCGATCATGTCATTTTTGAATTTTTCCGGAGGCACATCTTCGTGACATCCTTTTATCTGGGTCACATCATAGCCCATATCTACAAGAAGTTTCTTTTCCAGCTCGTTGATTTCTCGTGTATAAGGCGTTGCCACCGCGATGTGATGCACTCTCAAGGCATTGAAAGCGGCCCTAACAGCGGTTGTCGTTGTCAGAGCAGGCACGCCGGCTTTGTCTTGTATGAAATGTTGGAGTTTTTTGTCGTAGTCAGCCCCACCAATCATGCTTCCAACCGTGCAGCAAAACGCAATGATATCGCATATCCCCTCAGACGATAACTCTAAAGTGGCCCTTCCAACATCCTGCCTCATGGCCTTTAGACCTTTAATCGTCGGTTCAAAAAGAATCCTCGTGGCATAAGTTGCAACGCCTTCGGGGCACATTGCGACCATTTCCGGTTCGCATACGGTGTTGCTTGAGGGGACAATCAACCCTATACGTGCACGTTCTCCATACATAGATGTCTCCTCGTGGCGGACAAGCTGGTGGCCCGGACTTTAACCCAGATTACGCCGTACCCTGTCAGCCGAGAGCCCCAAAAAATCAAGTTTTTGTGATTTTGGATACCCGGATGCCATGTCCCAATCGCGCGCCATGTAATATTCCTCCAGCATCTCTTTTAACGGAACCCTTTTACCCTTTGCCGCCCCATCGGGCAAGGACTCCGAAAGGTAGCGATGCGGCAGTGTATCGTCACTCGCTTTCATACCTTCCCTCAGATTAAAAAGCCTTTCAACATTGACGATTCTTTCTCCGATCGAATACATTTCCTCAGCAGTAAACGCCAAACCTGTGACATAATTGAGCATCCCCACCAGGTTCTCTGGAAATCCAAGCTTCCCCCTTGTAACGAACCGACAGATTTCCATAGCGTCCGCCACAGCCCTAACATTTTCAAAAAAAGCCACCGAACGTCCCTTTCCTTTAGGGCCAAACATTTCTCGCACCTCTATCGTGCCTGCAATACGGATCAGCACTTCATCTGAAAAGGACATCATTTGGCATACATCATAGGCGCGCACATGGTCGGCGCCGCGGCTGGACACAGCAAACATCAATCCCCAACTTGGCATACCCCTCGGTTCCACTTCCATCATGTCCATACCCTTCACCTGGGGCGCAAACCGTTCACTGTGGCCACCTATTGTATCCGATGCACGCTTTGTTCCCTCTCCGAGAACCCTGCCAAACCCTTCCCTGAATGCGATGTCTTCTATCATCTCCAGTTGTGCCTCGGCATTGCCGAATTCGAGTCTGACACCCCCCGTACTGCTGGTGTTGATCAAACCTTTTTCGAAACATTCCATTCCAAAGGCCAAGACAGCATTGGTTGATATCAGATCGAGACCCAACTCGTTTGTAAGTGTATGGGCTTTCGCAATGGCCCTCATGTCTGAAACGCCACAACGCGGGCCAAATCCCATTACGACCGATGCCCCGGATGATCCCTCGCCGTAAGTCCCTTTGTACGGTCCCTTTGTAACACCATATTGCTGCGTGCAGGGCATAGGGCAGCTGAAACAGGCCTTTTGCCTCACGAACAAATGCTGTTTGAGAGCTTTCTCATTGACGCCCTCTATGTCTTCGAAAAATCCCAGAGTCCCGTTCTTCACCAGGGCGCTCCCCATTTTGTTCATCGGCTCAGCAATAACCGCTGTTCCCGCTTTACTGTATCGCTCGTAGTAAGGTTCTTCTTCCAAAATTTGAATAAATCGCAATACTTCCTTTTTGAGGCGGTCAGGGTGAGCCGCATTTATTCCTTTTGATCCCTTAACAACAAGTGCCTTTAGGTTTTTGCTTCCCATGACGGCGCCCAAGCCACCCCGTCCCGCACCACGAAATTTGTCAAATATCACAGTAGAAATGGGGACCATCCGTTCACCAGCGGGGCCGATACACCCAATGCTCACATTCCGGTATCCAAACCTCGCCCTGAGCGTACCTGTCGCCTCGGAGACCGTTTTCCCCCATAGGTCTTCACAAGGGACAGCCGTTGCGTCCCCATCCTCAATAACCAGACAGACCGGGCGCTGTGCTTTGCCACTGATCACGAGCATGTCGAATCCTGCCCTTTTCAGTTGGACGCTGAATGAGGAACCCGTATTGCCCGATCCCAGAATAGATGTGAGTGGAGACTTTGCTCCAATGCTGCCCCGGGAAGAGGAGGGAACGATCGTGCCGTTGCAGGGACCAGAGGCAAAAATCAGCAGGTTTTTCTCAGAGAGAGGTGGAACATTCGCAGGGAGGTTTTCGTATAGCCAGTGAGATGCAAACCCACGACCCCCTAAATATTTTCTGATCATTTGGTCATCCAGTGCAATGATGTCTTTCTCCCCAGAAGAAAGATCGATTGTAAAGATTCTTCCAATGTAGCCGTTCATCTGCTTCATGTGTGACCCCTAGTCAACCACAGGAGCCGCAAGCCAGCGTCGATCCTTTAGCATGCTTGGGACTTCCTCATCATCTACAAAACGAATCGCACCTACGTTACATATCTCTGTGCACGACTCAGATCCGTCCCCGCAGATACAGGGTCGGCTCTGAATGCATAGGAGATTCGTTCCCAAGTCGGGATGTGACATCAACCGTATTGTGGAAAGATCTGGATTGTATTCTCCCGCATTTGCCTGGGAACAGGCTAATTCGCACAACTGACAACCGGTGCACCTTTCTGGATCAAAAAATAGATGTCTCTTTGCTTTCATGGGATAATTAAATTGCTAATGTTTGACAGGCTGCCAGGCATGCGGTGTCACATTTACCACTTACGCCACGTCCAAAAAATCTATCACAATTTTGGCAAACGCTTCCGGCATCTGATCCACCATGGGCACCATTCCACCTTTGATCGCCACAGTCTTGCTGCCTCTGATACTGTTGGCAAGCGGCATCATTCTTGGGTATGAGAATGGATCCTCTGTCCCCGCAATCACCAAGGTGGGAGCCTTGATCAAAGGTGCCTTGTTCTCCATCTTATATGCATTCACCGACCGATGACCTTCTTCTATCCGATCATTCACCTTTAGGGCGTCGATAACAAAGCGAGTCAAGAGATCAGGACGGTCTTTTGGATAAAAGGCCATCCGCCTCTGCCAGAGTTCGGTTAAATGCGACCCATCTTCCCTTAATTCAACCTCATCGATGGCAGGCCGGGTCTTTCGCCGTTTTCTGTCCTCCGCATCCACGAAAGGCGTGGAGGATAACACAAGTTTATCCACGCGTTCGGGATAAGCGGCAGCAATTTCCACCGCAATGACACCCCCCGTGTGGTGACCCACCAGGGATGTACGATCAATGGATAAAACATCCAAGAGCCTTATCACGCCTTGGGCATAAACTTCAATCGAGCCTTTCTTTTTCGGTCTGTATGAATCCCCAAACCCAACTGTATCCATTGCGATTGCACGATATTTTTTCCCAATAAGGGGTAAAACCTCTCTGTACTCATCCCACGAGCGGGGTGTTTGATGTAAAAGCAAAACCGGTTTTCCCTGACCAACGGTTGCATAATGAATTTGGCCTTCCGTTGTATCCGCGTAGCCCTTTCTGAGGCGGCTTCCTTCCATAACCATACCTCCCAACTGGCGAACAGAACGCCCATTCACTCAATTTATTTCGAGGAATCCTTGATACACGATACGCGTGGGTCAAGATAACGTTCCGATCACTTCTGAGATGCTGTGGAGATTATTCTCCAGTAAATAAGCCTCGATTCCATCGATAATTTCCATGGTGATTTTCGGGTTGATGAAATTCCAGGTCCCGATCTCAACCGCCGATGCGCCTGCAATAAGAAACTCCATTGCATCCTCTGTCGAAGAAATCCCTCCGATTCCGAAAACCGGTATATCTACGGTTTCGCAAACCTGACGGACAAGGTAGAGCGCGAAAGGCTTAATTGCAGGTCCCACCAGGCCGCCAGCAATGTTTCTACCCAGTTTGGAATGCCTTGTCTTGACATCAATAGCCATTCCCGGCAGGCCGTTGATAAGAGACACGGCATCAGCGCCACATTGCTGGCAGATTTCTGCAAAGATGCGGATGTCTGTTACCATGGGAGTCAGTTTGACGATCAGAGCCTTTTCTGTTATATCCCGGACGCACGTCACCAAGTTCCTCGTGACTTTCGGGTCTACACCAAAGTGAATCCCGCCGCTTTCTACGTTTGGGCACGAAATATTCAATTCAAGGGCATCCACTCTTTTATGACCGTTCAAGATTTTGCCCAGATTGACATATTCTTCAATGCTCTCCCCGCCGATGCTCACAATCAGGGATGTATCGATGTCATCGAAATAGGGGAGTTTCTCATCTATGAACCCTTTGATTCCGACGTTTTGCAAGCCGATGTTCGCCAGAAGTCCCGAAGGCACCTCCGTGGATCGATGCGGATGGCTGCCAATTCGAGGCTTCAAGGTGATGGTTTTGACAATGACGGCACCCAATCGATTCAAGTCTACATAGTCCTCATACTCCTCTCCATACCCAAAAGTACCCGACGCGGGCATGACAGGATTCTTCAATCGCATGGGGCCAATGTAGGATGACAGTTCACACAACCCATTCATTCCAGTTTACCTCTTGGATATCATAAACAGGACCGTCTTTGCATATGAGCGAGTAAACCTGTCGTCTGTCCTCCGACCATTGTAAAGAAGGCTTTTCCCAGTGTTTATCCCTCCTGATATAATTGGCTCTAAGCGCGCACGCACAGGAAAGACAGGCACCTAATCCACACCCCATATGCTCTTCCAAGGCCACCTGGCCCGGTAGATCAAATTTTTCAGAAATGTTCGCTAAGTCTCTTAGCATATGTGATGGGCCGCAGGCATATATACAGAATCTTTGCGGTAATTTCTTGCGCTCCATCAAATGCATGAGCAGTTGAGGCCCGCTACCCTGAAATCCCTTGCTTCCGTCATCCGTATAGAAAAAGG